>CANRLX010000127.1 GCA_947631615.1 uncultured Acetatifactor sp. | reverse complement strand
TGTCCACCACCGTCACCCGCCAGGGCTCTGTGCGCTTATTGTGGACGGTCATCTCATGTTCCTTGGTGAAGTCAAAGGTGATATCCGAGGTGTGCAGAAAGTAATCCGCGAACCATTCCTTAATAAAATGCTGCTTATATCCCGCGCAAATTACAAAGTCATGATAGCCATACGCGGAGTAGATCTTCATAATGTGCCAGAGGATCGGCATCTCCCCGATCTCGATCATGGGCTTCGGCTTAAATTGGGATTCCTCCGAGAGCCTCGTGCCGAACCCCCCGGCTAAAATCACAACTTTCATGATTTTTTCTTCTCCCTTCGGTCACAATTTACCTGCTTTTCCGCAAGATCAAAGCGTGTTTTACAATCGTATCAATATCAGCGTACTTTGCCTGCCATCCAAGCACGCACCGTATCTTCTCGCTGCTGCCAACAAGATACGGCGGGTCACCGGGCCGGCGGTCGGCAAGGGTAACGGGAAAGTCCTTCCCCGTCACGCGCTTCACCGCATCGATGATCTCCAGCACACTGGTGCCATTCTCATTGCCAAGATTGAAAAATTCGCTTTTTCCGCCCTTTTCTAAGTACCGCAGCGCCAAAAGATGCGCCTGCGCAAGGTCGGAAACGTGGATGTAGTCCCGGACGCAGCTCCCATCCGGGGTGGGATAGTCTGTTCCGAACACCTTGATGTCCGGCCGTTTTCCGAGCGCTGCGTCCAGCACCAGCGGAATAATGTGTGTCTCCGGGTCGTGATCCTCGCCGATCTCTCCTTCCGGATCAGCACCCGCCGCATTGAAATAGCGCAGCACGACATATTCCAAGCCGTAGGCGTTGTGATAATCCTTTAGAATACGCTCCACCGTCAGCTTCGTGAACCCGTAGGGATTGATCGGGTTCTGCGGAACATCCTCCGTAATGGGCATCGTCTCCGGCTCCCCAAACGTTGCACAGGTGGAGGAAAAAATGATCCGCTTGCACCCGAATTTTCGCATGACGCGGAGCAGGTTCAGCGTGTTCACAATGTTGTTGAAGTAATACTTTTCCGGCTCGATGACGGATTCTCCCACATAGGCATAAGCCGCAAGATGGATTACTGCATCGATCTTGTATTTTTGAAAGACTTCTTCAATGTCCGTGGGGTTCTTGAGGTCGCCCTCTATGAACTTTCCCCATTTCACAGCTTCCCGGTGTCCGTATACAAGATTGTCAAAGACAACTGTCTCGTATCCCTGCCGATTTAACGCCTTGTTCACATGAGAACCGATATATCCGGCTCCACCGCAAATTAGGATTGCCATGCGACCGTTTCCCTTCTACATCAAAATCATTTTCTTAAAGTAGGCAATGGTCTTATCCAGGCCCTCGTCCAGCTGGACCTTTGGTTCCCAGCCCTGCAGCTCCTGCTTGGCCAGGGTAATGTCCGCTTTCCTCCGGGTGGGGTCATCCCCCGGCAGGGGCAGAAACACCAGCTGGCTCTTGCTGCCGGTATGCCGGAGTACCTTCTCCGCCAGCTCCAGCATGGTGAATTCCCCTGGGTTCCCCAGGTTCACCGGCCCCAGAAAGTTCCCCCGGCTCTGGTTCATCATCCGGACGGTCCCCTCGATCAGGTCGTCCACATACTGGAAGCTCCGGGTTTGTGTCCCATCGCCGTACACGGTGATGTCCTCCCCCTTTAGTGCCTGCACAATGAAGTTGCTCACCACGCGGCCGTCGTTGGGGTCCATGTTCGGCCCATATGTATTGAAAATGCGGATGACCTTGATCTTTACCCCGAATTCCCGGTGGTAATCAAAGCATAGGGATTCCGCGCAGCGCTTGCCCTCGTCATAGCAGCTGCGGATGCCAATGGGATTCACGCACCCCCGGTAGCTCTCCACCTGGGGATGCACCTCGGGGTCCCCGTACACCTCGCTGGTGGAAAAATGCAGCAGCGTGGCGCCGGTTTTCTTTGCCAACTCCAGCATATTGAGGACCCCCAGCACACTGGTTTTGGTGGTGTTGGTGGGGCTTTTCTGGTATGCGGGCGGACTGGCTGGGCAGGCCGCGTTGTAGATTTGATCTACTCCCAACTCCAGGGGTTCCATCACGTCCCCCTCAAGAAAGGTAAAATTCGGCAGTCCCAGCAAGTCCTGAATATTTTCTTTTCTGCCCGTATAGAGGTTGTCCAGGCAGTAGATGTGGTCGTTTTTGTTCTGCACCAGTCTGGCGCAAAGATTGGAACCCAAGAATCCGGCTCCGCCGGTCACCAAAACATTCATACCTTTCTCCTAATCCCGCAGGAACAGGTCGCGAGTGTAGAGCTTGTCCCGCACCTTGTCCAGCGCCGCTTCATACCGGTTGGCAATGATCACACCGCACTTTTCCGCAAATACGGCAAAATCCTTCTCCACCGGGACCCCTGCAAACGTATTTTCCCGGACGGTAGGTTCGTAGATGCAGACCTGCACACCCTTCTCCTGCAATCTCCGAATAATCCGCTGCACCGCGCTCTCCCGGAAGTTGTCGGAATTGGATTTCATGGTCAGCCGGTACACGCCCACGACTTTCAAGGCCGTTTCTTCCAGCTTCTTCACGATCTGCTCGGTGATAAAGCGCTCCCGGGTGGGATTGGATTGCACAATGGCGCTGATCAGTTCCTGGGGCACGCCCTCGAAGTTGGCCAGCAGCTGCTTCGTGTCCTTTGGCAGGCAGTATCCGCCGTATCCAAAAGAGGGATTATTATAATGTGTCCCCACCCGGGGATCGAGGCTGATCCCCGCAATGATCTCCCGGGGGTTTAGGCCCTTGCTCTCCGCGTATGTATCCAGCTCGTTAAAATAACTCACCCGCATAGCCAGGTAGGTATTGGCAAACAGCTTCACCGCCTCCGCCTCGGTGGTGCCCATCAGCAGCACAGGCACCTCCTCTTTTTTAGCTGCCGACTTTAGCAGCCCAGCAAAAAGCATTGCCTTTTCATAGACGGGACCTTCCTTCTCATGGACGCCTACCACGATCCGGCTGGGATAATAATTGTCATACAGGGCGCGGCCTTCCCGCAAAAACTCCGGGCTGAACAGGATGCGGTCCGTGTTGAATTTCTTGCGGACGGATTCCGTATATCCCACCGGAATCGTGGATTTTATGACCATAACTGCCTTGTCGCTGCTTTTGAGAACAAGGTCGATCACGGCCTCCACCGCCGAGCAGTCGAAGAAATTCTTCTGGGGGTCATAGTTGGTGGGCGCGGCAATGATGATGAAATCTGCGTCAGCATAGGCACTTTTCCCATCCAGAGTGGCGGTCAGATCCAGGTCTTTTTCCGAGAGATATTCCTCGATCTCTTTATCTTGGATCGGGCTGATCCTATTGTTGATTTTTGCAACTTTTTCCGGGAGGATGTCCACCGCTGTCACCTGGTTATTCTGCGCCAGCAACACCGCCAGGGACAGCCCCACATAGCCCGTCCCTGCCACAGCGATTTTGTACTTTTTTCCGCTCTGCTTGTTGATCATGTTCTCCACTCCTGCGCTCCTTCTTTTTACCTGTTTCCGTCTATGTAGTAGCTTTTATACCATTCCGCGAACTTCCGAAGCCCTGTCCTGATGTCTGTGGATGGTTTGAATCCGAAGTCGCGCTCTAAAGCGGTGCTGTCTGCATATGTGACCGGTACATCGCCCGGCTGCATGGGAACCAATTCCCTGTGTCCCTCAAAGTCATAATCCTCCGGCAAAACGCCCGCGCGGACAAGCTCCTCCTGCAAAGTGCTGACATAGTCCAGCAGGTTTTCCGGTGTACCGCCGCCGATGTTGTAAATACGGTACGGCGGGACCGGCAAACCATCCTCCCCGGTTTTCTTCTCCGGCGCTCCCTGTATGACCCGAATAATGCCTTCCACAATGTCATCGATGTAGGTAAAATCGCGCTTGCAGTTTCCGTAATTGAAAATTTGAATTTTCTTCCCTGCCGCCAACTTCTGCGTTGCGGAATAGTAGAACATATCCGGCCGCCCGGCAGGACCGTAGACGGTGAAAAACCGCAAGCCGGTCGATGGGATGTTATAGAGCTTCGCATAGGCATGGGCCAAAAGCTCATTGGATTTTTTGGTTGCCGCATACAGGCTTACAGGGTTGTCCACCTTGTCGTCAGTACTGAATGGAACTTTCTTGTTCCCCCCGTAAACGGAGGAAGACGAGGCATAGACCAAATGCTCAACCGGATTCTGGCGGCAAGCTTCTAATATATTGAAAAATCCGATGAGGTTGGACTCGATATATACATCCGGATGCTCTATGGAGTAGCGCACCCCTGCCTGTGCCGCAAGGTTCACAACGATCTGGGGCTTGTACTGCTCAAAAACGCTGTTTATGAGCGGCTTGTCAGCAAGATTACCCTTTATAAAGGTGTGTTTGACATTGCCGCTCTCCGCTGCCTTTTCAATTTCCGAAAGCCTGTATTCTTTTAAGGTCACATCGTAGTAGTCGTTCATGCTGTCAAAACTGATGACGTGACCGGAAGACAGCTCACATAAAAGGCGCATCACCAGATTTGCACCGATGAAACCGGGAGAACCTGTCACAAGGATCGTTTTCCCGTTCAATTCCACATTCCATTTGACCATCTTCGATTCTCCTGTTAAAATACCTTCTAATCTGAGGGTAAATTGCGGAAGCAACCACCGCTCCGTCTTCCCCCGCATTTTTCAACTATTTTTAAGGGAGTTCCCCGCCTTAGCTTTCCTTAGAAATTTCTCCCGCCGCATATGGCCTTTATGGTTTCCCAGATGATTTTCAGGTCCGTCCGGACGCCCCGCTCCCTTATGTACTGGTAATCCAGCTCCAGCTGGTCCTCGTAGCTCATTTTGGTAGTGTCCGCGATCTGCCAATAGCAGCTCAATCCCGGTTTTACCAGCAGCCGGTCCTCCGGCAGCTGGGCCTGTTCCTCCGGAATAAAGGGCCTTGGGCCAATCACCGACATGGAACCTGTGAGCAGGTTGACCGCCTGGGGCGTTTCGTCCAGGGAGGTCTTCCGCAGCCATTTCCCTACCCGGGTGATCCGGGGGTCGTTCTTCATCTTAAAGTGGACGCTTTCGTATTCATTTTGGAGCATCAGCTCCGGCTTCACCCGGTCCGCATCCCGGTACATGGTCCGCAGCTTCACCATTCGGAACACCTTGCCGTTCCGTCCCACCCGCTCCTGCACGAAAAACGGATTCCCCGGGTCGTCGATCACCACCGCCAATATCAGCAGCAAATAGACCGGCAGCCCCACCGTCAGGCACACCAGCGCCACCAGCAAGTCAAAGGCCCGTTTGACAAATTCATACACCGGCTTTCGCCGGACGGTGACCGGCGCCCTCTCTTTTACGGCCGCCTTCGCCGCCGGCGCCATTTCCCGTTCCATGACCGCCTGTTTGTTTCCGCTCATTCTATTTCTTCTCTCCTGTGAAGTACTTTCCGCTTTCATTGTGAGAAGTAGGTCATACCCCCCCACAAAAAGAGAAGCGTTGTATTTGAATTTTCTTCGGCCTCGTTGTCCCAGAGGTTTTCCTCAGGGACTTCCAAAGGTCACCCCGATCTCCGCCAGGCGTTGGACCTTTTCCCGTTCCAGCGCGCCCTGCCGGTATCGCCGCTCCTGGGACCGTACCCATTCTCCCAGGGGGTAGCCATCCCCCGTCACATAGGTCTGGGGGATCGGCACCCGGCCGCCGCCGGCACAGTAGGTCTTGGCGTAGCCATACCCCCGGTTCCATTTGTCCTGGTTGGCATCCCACACCATACCCATCTTCCGCAGCAGCCCCAGCCGTTCCTCCGGCAGCCGTCCCTCCCGGAAGGCCTTCCTTTGAGAGGCCACCCAGCTATAAAGAGGGTAGCCATCCGGGCTGGTGTAATTTTTCGGCACCTTGAGATGTCCATACTGGGCGTAATATGCCTGGGCATGGGCATATCCCGTCTGCCACCGGTCCCCCCGAATGCTCCAATCCATGCCCAGTTCCTCCAGCTTCCGGCGCTGTTCCTCCGGCATGGTCCCGTCCTTCCGCCGGGTCCGCTGATTCCCCAGCCATCCCCCCAGGGGATAACCATCGGGACAGACGTACTTTCCCCCGGTTTTTAAATCCCCATGGGCCTCCCAATAGCTCTTGGCATGTTCGTATCCCCGCTGCCAGGCCTCCTGGGCGGGGTCCCATACCATCCCCAGCGCCTCCAACCTTCGAATTTGCTGGGGTTTTAACTTTCCCGCGCTGTACTTCCCCCGCTGGCTGGCCGCCCAGGCCCCCAGGGCGAAGCCCTCTTGGGTCACATAGGAGGCCGGCACCTCCAAGGTCCCATGGGCCGCCGCGTAGGCTTCCGCCTGGGCCAGGGCCGCCTCCCATTTCCCCGCATAGGGCCGCCAGCGCATCCCGATCTCCTCCAGCAGCTTTATCTGCTCCTGGCTCAGTCTCCCCTGCTTCCGGTTGGCCCGCTGGGTGCTGAGCCACCGGCGGAGTTCTCCTTCCCTTTGGGGAAGGTTCAAGTCCCCATGGGCCTGGTAGTATTCTTTTGCCTGGGCGTAGCGCTCCTTCCAGCTCCGCTCCCGCACCGGCTCCCACTGCATCCCAATGGATTCCAGCTGCCGCTGCCGTTCCGGGGACAGAGTCCCGTTTTGGTACTGCGCCCGCACCCCTCGATACCAGGCCCCCAGGCAGGTGCCGTCCTCCGTCTCATAAGCGGCGGGGATATCCAAACGGCCGTGTTCTTGGAAATAAGCCTTGGCGAAAGCGAATTTCTTCTCCCAGGCATCCTCGAATTCCCAGGTCATGCCCAGGGCGGAGAGCTTAGTGAATTGCTCCTGAGGTAACCGCCCCTCCCGCTGCTTCTGCCGCTGGCGCACCAGCCACCGGGCCAGCCGCTCCGGCATAGCCGGCCGCGGGGTCAGGTCCCCCTGCTCCCGGGAATAGGCCTCCGCCAGAGCGTAGCCCTCCTCCCATTGGCGCTCCTGCTGGGTCTGCCAGCACATGCCGACCCGGTTGAGTTTCTCGATTCGAGCGGGAGAGATGCCGCTCTGGTTCCGGTAGTTCCTCCGCTGGGTCACCAGCCAGCGCCCCAGCTTCATGCCGCTTTCCGTCACATATCCCTGCTCCGGCAGCAGATGGCCATGGGCCTGGTAGTAGGCCTTGGCCTCCGCGTACATCCCATCCCAGGAAGCGGAGAGGGCCTCCTCCAATTCGTCGAACAGCCGGCGGCAGTCCTCCGCTGCATCCAGAATTCGGAATCGGTCGTTTACGATCTCCCCCGGCTCCCCCAGGAACCGGTAGTACCGGATGGCCTCCTGCATCTCCTCCCGGACGGAATCAATGCTGTACAGCCCCGCAATGTTGTTGACGATATCGAAGATCACCGGCGCCCTCTTCTTCCCCGCGGACAGCGCCCGGCCAATTTGCTGCTTGTAGATAATGGGAGAGATAGTGGGCCGCAGCAAAATGA
>CANRLX010000126.1 GCA_947631615.1 uncultured Acetatifactor sp. | reverse complement strand
TCGCGACCGTCACCACCACCACGCTGAAGGTAAGGACGGAGCCCAGTCTGGAAGCGTCCGTGATGGGTCTGGTTCCCCTGGACGACGATCTGGTGGTCAAGGATGAGATTGAGGGCTGGGTACAGGTCGATGTCGAGGAAGGTATCGGCTGGGTATCCGCAGATTTTGTGTCGCTCCACACGGAGTTTGTGCAGGCAGAGTCCAAGGAAGAAGAGGAGAGAAGGCTTGCCAAGGAAGAGGAGGAGAGACGCCAGGCGAGAGCGGCAGCGGCGGCAGTGACGAAGACCACGTCCGGCAGTGGTTCTACCGCAACCGTGTCCGGCGAGGGCAGCGAGGCGGGTCAGGCTGTTGCGGAATATGCGCTTCAGTTTGTGGGCAATCCTTATGTGTACGGTGGTACAAGCCTTACCAATGGCGCGGATTGTTCCGGTTTCGTAATGAGTGTGTACGCGAACTTTGGCGTGGGACTTCCCCACTCCTCATCGGCTGACAGAAGCCAGGGCTCCGCGGTGGACGGCGGATTGTCCGGTGCACAGCCCGGCGATATCGTATGTTATTCCGGACATGTGGGCATCTATATCGGCAACGGTCAGATCGTACATGCCTCCAATTCCAAGACGGGAATTATTGTATCTAACGCAAACTACAGACAGATCCTGTCCGTGAGAAGGATCTTCTAAAGCACAAAAAGCATCAGTGAGAGCGCGGTACCCAGTGGGTGCGGCGCTCTTTTTGTAAGGCAGTCACAGGAGATTGCAACGGCACATTTGGGACGGAGGGTTCCGCAGGCGGGATGTCCATTCAATTTATACATTTGTCAAAATATAACTTGTGTGTCAGAAATCTCTCCTCCGAGACGTTATGTGTAATGTGCACAAAAAGAAGAAATGCAATAGTAAATTGAAATATTTCTGCAATAAATTTAAAAAGGTTATCCACAGGTCAAAAATGCCGGAAGAAGGATAATTGGGACTTATCCCCCGAGTTATACACATTATCCACTGAAATGAAATCAAAATTTAAGAATTAAATTACACTTGATATTAGAACTTATGTTTTGTATAAATGTCATAAAAATGAGATTTTTGTCGAATGAGAGTTATTTTTTGGTTGACAAGCCCGATGTCAAAATAGATGGAAAAAAATGGTGAAATTGTTGCCAAAAGACTGTTAATATGGTACGATGTTTATACAATAAACTGCGGAAAGGGATGATCAGCATGAAATTTATTATTGTTGGCAGAAACATCGAAGTAACACCAGGATTACGGGCAGCAGTAGAGGAAAAGATCGGAAAGCTGGACAAGTATTTCAATCCCGATACGGAAGTGCATGTAACGCTCAGCGTTGAAAAGGAGCGTCAGAAAATTGAGGTGACGATACCGGTAAAGGGCAGTATCATCCGCTCGGAGCAAGTGAGCAACGATATGTACGTCTCCATCGATCTGGTGGAGGAGATCATTGAGAGACAACTGAAAAAGTACAAGACTAAGATTGTAGATAAGCATCAGGCGGGGGGCAGCTTCACGCAGTCCTATGTGGAAAACGACTACATGGACGAGGAGGAGGTCAAGATCGTCCGCACCAAGAGGTTTGACATCAAGCCCATGTACCCCGAGGATGCCTGCATCCAGATGGAGCTGCTGGGGCACAATTTCTTTGTGTTCAACAATGCGGAGACAGGGCAGGTCAACGTGGTATATAAGAGAAAAGGCGATACCTACGGGCTGATCGAGCCGGAGGATTGATTTTCTTTGAATAGAGAGCAGTATTACCCTGGGTGTCCGGCGGATTGCCGGACATCTTTTTTTGTGTCGTGGGAAATTCCTTTAGGGGCTTTTGGATAATTCATAAGGATTTTTCTCTTTCATATAATGTAGGGAGGCTGATCGACAGATCGATAGATAGAGGCTGTTATTTATGACACATCGCAACTCTCCCTATTTAAAGCATATCCGAAAAATAATAGGCGTGGAGGCCGCAGCGGTCCTGGTGCTCGGACTTCTGGCCGCACGGCAGACCGGAACTATTCTGACGGGAGGCGCCGGCCGTCCCTCCTCCGGCAGCGAAGCCATCCTGATCGAGACGGTCACGGAGGCGTCCGGAGAAAAGAAGGATTACATAAAGTGGGTGGACTTTACGGTCTCCTACGAAGCGCTCTGTAAGGCGTACGACTGGGATGTAAAGACGCACGGGAGCGCGGAGGAGCTTCACTGGATCGAGCTTCTTGCCTACGCCGCGGCCAGGACGGGAGGCTCCTTTGACAAGGAGGCGCTGAAAAGGATCGATGCGGCCGCGGAGGAGATCACGTCGGGCGGTGCGACGATGGAGGAGCTGTCGGCGGATCTTCAATATTATCCCTATTACCTGCAGGCGTACACAGCCGCCCTGGGCGGTCTGGTAGGAGAGTTTCGGGAGGAACAGGCAGAGGAGGGAGGAAGCGTGACCTATCGGGACTGTTACGGCCTGAAGGGGTATTTCCCTCTGGCGAGAGGGTTCGATTACACGCACTATAACGATTTCGGCGTGGGGCGCAGCTACGGCTACCAGAGAAGGCATTTGGGACATGATATGATGGGACTGGTCGGCACGCCGATCATAGCGGTGGAGTCGGGGATTGTGGAAGCCCTCGGGTGGAACCAGTACGGCGGCTGGCGCATCGGCATCCGGAGCTTTGACGGCAGGAGGTATTACTACTACGCGCATCTGCGCCAGAATTACCCCTATGCGGAGGGGCTTGAGGAGGGAAGTGTGGTCACCGCCGGAGACGTGATCGGTTACATGGGGCACACGGGTTACAGCGCCACGGAGAATGTAAACAATATCGAGGTCACTCATCTGCACTGGGGACTGGAGCTTATCTTTGACGAGTCACAGAAGGAGAGCGACAATGAGATCTGGATCGATGTATACGCGCTGACGCGTTTTCTGGCAAAGCATACCCAGCCGGCACAAAAGGTGGGAGATACCAGGGAGTGGGTGAGAAGCACGAAAATCATTGATCCGGAGGTGGAGCTGCACAGTCAGGAGACGGGATCGGGGGAGGAGACCCCGCCCGAAACCGCCGAAGAGAGCGACGAAAACCGCCTGTCCGGCAGTTAATTCGGTTCCTCCGGCTCACCCAGGCGAAACGCTCTGCTTTTCTCCAGGCGTTTGCGAAAGATTCCCTCCGTGCCCTCCTCTGTGGGCAGATAATAACGCCTGTCCTTCAGGCTTTCCGGAAGGCAGGTCATGCGGGCGATCTTCTCGTCGGTATCGTGGGCATAGACATAGCCGTCACCGTAATGCAGATCGGCCATAAGGCGGGTGGGCGCGTTTCGGATGTTGAGCGGGACCGGTTCCGCCAGCATACTCAGGGCATCCGATTTGGCGTTTTCATAAGCGCGGTACACCGCATTGGAACGGGGCGCCAGGGACAGATAGATCACCGCCTGGGCGAGATTCAGGCTGCACTCCGGCATACCGTTAAAGTGGCAGGCCTGATAGGCGGCCACTGTCAGCGGGAGCGCCTGATTGTCCGCAAGACCGATGTCCTCGCTGGCAAAGCGGATCAGCCTGCGGGCAATGTAAAGGGGGTCTTCGCCGGCCTCCAGCATCCTTGCGAGCCAGTAGAGGGCGGCGTCCGGATCGGAGTTTCGCATGGACTTGTGGAGGGCGGAGATCAGATTGTAATGCTCCTCGCCGTTCTTGTCATACAGCAGAGTCTTTTTTCCCAGACATTGCTCCAGCGTCTGAGCGGTCACGGTGATCGAGCCGTCGGAGGAGATCGTCCCGTTCAGCACGGCCATCTCCAGCGTGTTTAATGCGGTGCGGGCGTCTCCGTCCGCAAAGGAAGCGATGGCTGTAAGAAGGGAGTCCTCCATGTGGACATCCATGCTGCCGAAGCCCCGTTTGTCGGTCAGTGTGCGGGACAGAAGCTCCGTCAGATTCTCCGTCGTCAGCTCCTTCAGCACGAACACCTTACATCTTGACAAAAGTGCGGCGTTGATCTCAAAGGAAGGATTTTCTGTTGTCGCTCCGATCAGGGTGATGCTGCCCCGTTCCACATAGGGGAGGAAGGCATCCTGCTGAGCCTTGTTGAAGCGGTGGATCTCGTCCACAAAGCAGAGGGTGCGCACGCCGTATGAGCGGTTCTCCTCCGCCTGTTTCATGACATCCTTGATCTCCTTTATGCCGCTGGTGACGGCGCTGAAATTGACAAAGCCGGATTGGGTGCGGTTTGCAATGATCCTGGCGAGTGTGGTCTTACCCACGCCGGGAGGGCCCCAGAAGATCATGGAGCAGATCTGATCGCGCTCCAGCATTTGCCGCAGGAGCATCCCCTTTCCCAGAAGATGCTCCTGCCCGATGTAGTCCTCCAGATCCTGGGGGCGCATCCTGTCCGCCAGAGGAGCCATAGCAGAGGAGAGCGAGTGCCCGCTCTGCGTGTCAAACAGAGATAATTGATCCATAGTATTCTTTTTTCTGTCCTCTTTTCTGTCAATCCTGTTTTCCCAAAAGTCGAAAACCGATATTTTCCGTTCCAAATTACTGCGTTTATTGTATTACATTTTGCGGTCGATGGCAAGCCGAAAACCCCCGGGAGCCGGCCCGTATTGACTTTTCGGATTCCGATGTATAATATGGGAGATAGAAGTCTGGACTTCGGAAGCCGGAGGCATCTGCGCTGAGGAGGCATCTGGCACTAGGGAGGCGTCCGGTACTGGGGTGGAATCTGGCACTAGGAAGGCATCCGGCACTAGGGAGGCGTCCTATGGAGAGATCAGACTGCATCACCATACGAAGGCGCGGCAGGATAAAATGGCGGGATAGAGCGGCAGGATAGAACACGCCTGCCGGGGAGGAGATAACAGAAATGCAGACAACAGAAATGCAGACAACGAGATTGCGTTTTTCTAAATTGGAGACAAATTTAATTGACATGATAAAGGAAGAACAGATAAAGCTGGGGTACCGGAGTGAGACGATCCGCTTGTATTATCCGCTTCTCTCTCTGAACCGTCTGTTGGAGACAGACTGTGACGAGAGAACGATGCTCACGGCGTTGGACACATTTTCTGACTTTACCCGAGAGCGGCTTGGGAAAGTCACAGCCTCCCGCGAGGGCAGGCGTTTTTGTCTTGCCGTTCCCCCACAGGGGGCCGATTATGTCCATGCCCATATGGGCGACGCCGAGTTTATCCGAGATCTGATCGAGCTGCTCTCAGGGCACGGCGTGACCATGGAGGAGGTGCTGGCGCTCTTTTCACGGTACTCGGACAAGGTGTATGCGGAGAAGACGGACAACGGCGAATTTGACTATCTGGTGTACTTTGAGGACGGGAAGCCGGACGACTACCGGTACTGCTTGACGGACGAGGGAGGCCATATTATCTACCACCGCTATACGGCGGAGGATTATGAGGATTTTGGCTTTGAAAATGGGAATGGAAACAGGAATGGGAACGGAAACGAAAACGGGGATGGGAACGAAAACGGGGATGGGAACGAAAATGAGGATGAAAACGGGGATGGAAAGGAAAATGGGAATGAGAATGGTAATGAAAATGGAAATGTAATTGAAAATGGAAATGTAATTGGAAATGAGAAGCCGCAGTGGGGAGGATCCCGTGTGTTTACGGTGAAAGCATTTGACGAATTGACGACAGGAGAACTGTACGAGATCTTAAAATCCAGGACAGAGGTGTTCCTTTTGGAGCAGAGGACAATCTGTCAGGACATAGACGATGTGGACTATAGAAGCCTGCACTTCTTCATACGGGAGGGCCGCAGAGTGACCGCCTATCTGAGGGCGTTTTACAGAGAGGAGGAAAAGGACTGCGTCTCTATCGGCAGAGTGTTGACCCTGACGCATGGACATGGGGAGGGCAGGCAGTTGATGGAGGAGAGTCTCCGCGTCATAGAGGAACGGATGCCTTGCAAAAAGATCCTACTGCACGCCCAGAAATATGCGGTCGGCTTCTATGAAAAATTTGGTTTTCGGGTCACGTCGGATGAATTTCTCGAGGAAGGGATTATACATGTTGTAATGGAGAGGGAGATGGGAGAATAGGCGTTTGAGGAAAGCCAGAAGAGCGTAAAGACTTTGATGTGAACCATCTATCAGTCTATACGCTCTTTTTTGTTCCGTAAAAAAGGGTTACTGAAGGGCTGAAGGCGGTGTCCTTGCGGGGATGACAAGAAAAAATGACATGGTAGAACGGAAAAAAGGCATGTGACGGTTTTTTGGGAAATTTGGTGTATAATACTTCCAGACATAATACAAGTGCGCATAACTTGAGAAGAGGTATGGAGGAAGTGCCCAAGGTGACAGGGAAAAACGTGACAGGAAAAAATGCAGTAGGGAAAAGGCAGAAGAGAGCGTCAGGCAGATGTTGGATGAAAAAGACTATATCGTATCCTACACGGCTGACCTGGTAGTGGATTCCACATCTAAGGTGTGGACTGCCGAAGATGACATGGATGAGTATTTGGAGAAGAACTCCAGGTTCGTGAACACGATCATTTATTTGGAAGAAGGAAAAAGCGATGAGGAGTATGTGGACATGGTGGCCGATCTGCTGAAATCTGCCGGACAATTAAAGGTCAATACCATTTTGGGGGTCAAGACGGGAGACGATTATATTTTCTTCAAAGAAATAGATCTGTCTAACGGGGAGTCGGTTGTGAACATGGATAAGGATCAGATATTATATGAGATAACGGTTACAAGGTAGCCGCCAAGGAGCAGATCCGAGAGGTGAAATATGTTAGAAAAAATGTATGAAAAGCTTGATGATTTTCGCGAGGTCATTACGGAAGAAAAAGATGTGACGGCCATACTCAAACAAAATTTATCCGCTTTTTATAATTTTGATGCCGTGGAAGATATCTGCGTTGAAAAAGACGCGCTTGTTTTTGGATATACGCATCAAATGGTCGCCCGGCTGGGGATTACATTAAAAAATCTCAACAGCGAATTTCAAGCGATAACCTGGTATTCCGAAGAATTAAAGGGGTGGTTTTCCGAAGGGTCAATCTTTCCGCAAGGCTTTTTCTTTCATATGGCGGCGTGGCATGTGATGAATCAGATGCCTTCTATGGCAAGGGCGGAGATTTCTACGGATGAGTTTGCCAAATTGGCGGACACTTATTTTTCTTTTTTTCAGAGGAATAAAATTTTTACGAAGGGCTACCGGATAATTGCCGTGTATCATGAGAACGTCCTTGGCTGTTATTGGAGTTATAAAATGTAAAAGACTTCTTAATCAAAATAAACACAAAACAGCCACGGCATAGCATTTATGCGGCACTGGCGGAAAGGAGGGAATTGATTATGAGTCACGAATTAACGGCGCTTTACGAGAGATTGAGCCATGATGACGAGCTGCAGGGCGAGAGCAACAGCATATCCAACCAAAAGGCAATGCTTGAGGACTATGCGGAAAAGAACGGTTTTATGGGCATACGCCACTTTACCGACGACGGCATATCCGGCACAACCTTTGAGCGTGAGGGGCTTCAATCCATGCTTGCGG
>CANRLX010000125.1 GCA_947631615.1 uncultured Acetatifactor sp. | reverse complement strand
GATATGACGGACGAAAACAAAGCGCTCCTAAAGCGCATAAACGACTATGCGGAGAAGGTGATGGGAGACATCGATCCCCAGAAGGTTCCCGTCTCCGTCCAGCTGGAAAAGCTCCGCCCCATCATGGAGGAGCTTGCCAGGGAAAAAAACATGAGTCTGCAGGATCTCTTCATCCTCTATATGGATCTCCAGAGCGAGGCCTCCTGCCTCTTTGACCAAAAGCTTCGGGACAGCTTAAAGGATCTAAACGACGGGGACGGTTCTCCCATGCTGTACCGGTAAGGAGTAAACGGCTCCAAGATCCTTCTTTGAAAAGGCTCTTCTTTGAAAATACAGACTCCCGCCCTTCAAAAGGACGGGAGTCTTATGATTTCGGATCAACCCTTTACGATCCTTGCCCGAAATACGCCTTCGATCTTCTCCAGGGAGGCGATGATGTCCTCCGTGGGGACAGATTCCACATCCAGCATAGTGTACGCCACATCTCCTCTGGACTTGTTGGTCATGTCGCTGATATTGATGCCCTTATCGCCAAACAGCGCGGTAAACTTGGTGATCATGTTGGCGATATTTTTGTGGAAGATCGCCACTCTTCCGGCCTTGGTGCAGACGCCCATGTCACAGGCGGGATAGTTTACACTGTTGCGGATATTTCCGTTCTGCAGATAGTCCATGAGCTCCTCCACGGCCATCACCGCACAGTTGTCCTCGGACTCCTCCGTGCTGGCCCCCAGGTGAGGGATCACGATGCATCCCTCCGCTCCGGCGGTGGTAGGGTTGGGGAAGTCGCTCACGTAGCGTGCCACCTTTCCACTCTTTAACCCCTCCAGCACATCCTTCTCATCTGCCAGAAGATCCCTCGCAAAGTTTAAGAGGATCACGCCGTCCTTCATCTTAGAGATGGCTTCTCGGTTGATCATACCTCTGGTGGAGTCCATAAGAGGCACGTGCACCGTGATATAGTCGCACTCCGCATAGATATCCTCCACGTTCAGCACATGCTTCACCGAGCGGCTCAGATTCCACGCCGCGTTGACGGAAAGGTACGGGTCATAGCCGTACACCTCCATGCCGAGGCTCACGCCGGTGTTGGCCACCTTCACGCCGATGGCGCCCAGGCCGATGACTCCCAGCTTCTTTCCCAAAAGCTCGGTCCCCGCGAAGTTTTTCTTCTCCTTCTCGGCGGTCTTTGCAATGTTCTCGTCGCCCTTGTTGCTCTTTACCCACTCGATGCCGCCCACTACGTCCCTGGCAGCCAGAAGCATTCCGGCCACCACCAGCTCCTTCACGCCGTTGGCGTTGGCTCCGGGCGTATTAAACACCACGATGCCCTTCTCCGCGCATTTGTCCAGCGGGATGTTGTTGGTTCCGGCTCCGGCTCTCGCCACGGCGAGCAGCTTATCCGGCAGCTCCATATCGTGCATGACGGCGCTTCGCACCAGGATGCCTTCCGCCTCCTTTACGTTGTCCGTCAGTTGATAGTCCGCCGTCAGATTGTTCAGTCCTACCTTCGAGATAGGATTCAGACAATGAATATTGTACATGCTTCTTTCTCCTTATGCTCTCCTGCCTGAAACTTATTTCAGGTTCTCCGCCTCAAACTTTTTCATAAACTCCACCAGCTTCTCCACGCCTTCGATGGGCATCGCATTGTAGATGCTGGCGCGCATACCGCCCACGGTCCTGTGACCCTTCAGGTTCTCAAATCCGGCAGCCTTGGCCTCCTTGACAAACTTCGCGTCCAGCTCCTCGTCGCCGGTCACGAAGGGCACATTCATCAGGGAGCGGTCCTCCTTGCGGACGGTGCCGTGAAAGAGCTTACTCTCATCCAGGAAATCATAGAGGATCTTCGCCTTCTTCTCATTGCGCTCCTTCATCGCCGCAAGACCGCCCTGTTTCTTCAGCCACTTGAACACCTTGCCGCAGATATAGATACCGTATGCGGGAGGGGTGTTGTACAGGGAAGCGTTGTCCGCGTGGATCTTGTAGCGCAGCATGGTGGGCGTTCCGGGCAGCACATCCTCCGTGATCAGATCTTCGCGGATAATCACGATCACCACTCCGGCGGGACCGATATTTTTCTGGACGCCGCCGTAGATCACGCCGTACTTGGTCACGTCTACCGGCTCGGAGAGGAAACAGCTGGAAACATCCGCCACCAGCGTGTGTCCCTTGGTGTTGGGCAGCTTCCAGAACTTGGTGCCGTAGATCGTATTGTTCTCACAGATATAGACGTAGTCCGCGTCCTCCGGAATATCCAGATCGGAGCAGTCCGGAATATAGGAGAAGGTCTTGTCTGCGGAGGATGCCACCTCCACCGCATCGCCGTAGATTTTGGCCTCCTGGTACGCCTTCTTGGCCCACTGTCCGGTCACTATGTAGGCAGCCTTCTTATTCTTCATCAGGTTCATGGGGATCATTGCAAACTGCTGGCTCGCTCCCCCCTGCAGAAAGAGAACCTTATAGTTGTCAGGAATGTTCATCAGCTCCCGCAGATCCGCTTCCGCTTCCTTGATAATATTGTCATAGACCTTGGAGCGGTGGCTCATCTCCATCACGGACATGCCGCTTCCTTTGTAATCCAGCATCTCATCCGCCGCTTCCCTGAGGACCTCCTCGGGCAGCACCGCGGGACCGGCCGAAAAATTATAAATCCTTGCCATTTCCATCTCCTCCTAAAAGTGATATCACAACAAAACACATATGTATAGAATAAGCTTTTCAACGGTTTTCGTCAAGTATAAGTTTCTGGAATTTCTATACAAAAAGGGACTGCAGCACACAATGCTACAGTCCCTGAAACCTGCCCTGTCAAGAGACGATGCCTTCAGCCCTGCATGGAAAGCAGTCTGACTTTCAGTCTCGCATAGACCGGAAGAAGCAGCAGAACCACGATCACTCCATAAATCAACGAGCCAATGAGCCAAATCAACACAGGGAAAAACGATTCAAACGAAGAATAGCTGTCATTGGACACATTGACCATGATCACGACACTGCGGTAAATTGCAGAGAGCAAATCCGCAGCCAACGCCGTTACCATTGCTAATTTCACAGAAAAGAGGGATTTTTTCACCTGCAAAATCGTGATATCCTCCTCCCTCTTCACACAGTATACAAACGATCTCCAGAAATCCGGAAACAGTCCCGTTACCAGCAGCAGGATGAGCGGCGCGCCAAACACAACCGCCAATACATCCGGATTCGCAAACCATTGAAGAGAAAAATGAAAATCCACCACGTACATATAAAAATACAAAAACAGGAAAAATGCCAGCCCGCCCGCAACGGCAAGCACAATACGAACAGCCCTTGGAATAGTATAAGAACCAGTCATCTTTTGATCTCTCTCTTTTTTCAACATATCCATATTGTTTTCCTCCTTGTATTGTTTTTCATTATTATAACATATCCCATTATCCAAAGCAATCGTTTTTTTGCGGGTAAGTTAATAAAACATGACCACCGGCGTGCCCACCTCCACCATGTCATAGAGCTCGGCCATCTTGTCGGGCGGCGTGTTGACACAGCCGTGGGAGCCGTTTGTCTGGTAGATGGTCCCGCCAAATTCGTCCCGCCAGCCGGCGTCGTGGATCCCCACGTTGCCCCTGACCGGCATCCAGTAGTCCACCGGCGTGGCATAGCCGGGCCCTCTGAGCACCCGATGCCTCTGCTTGCCGTAGACATAATTTACTCCCTGGGGCGTCCCCATCCGTCTGGAGGTGTTGCCGGTCACCACGTCCGTCTCCAGCAGAAGCTCCCCGTCCTCATAATAGTACAGCTTCTGCTCTGTCATATCCACCTCGATATAGGTATCTCCGATATCGTCCAGACCGCGGGCCAGCCCCTGCCTCTCGTAGGCCGGCGTATGAAGCCTGGGCTCCCCCGTGTGAACCTCCTCCGAGAGCAGATGCTCCATGAGAAAGGAAACCTCCGCCTCCTGATCCAGGGTCGTCCCGTAGGTGCCGCCCCCGGGGACCGTCACCGTATCGCCTCTGGTGCTCAGAAACTCCCGTTCCCTCCCGTAGGTGTCGTAGGTTTCCGCAAGGCGGGCCACAAATGCCCGCACCGCCTCCTCGTTCAGCACAAACTGACCGTCGGCGTCCAGTATGGGGCATTCCATCGCAAGCTCCCACTGCCCCTGCCGCACCTCTTTTCTCTCGTACTGCAGGAAATAGGCCGTCTGCACCGGATCCAGAGGCACCTGCTCCGCCCCCATATCGTACACGATATCGCAGCGCTGGAAGGCGTCAAGCCTTTGTGCGAGAGCGCGCAGCCTTTCCTGCTCCTCGGTAGCGGGTATGTCGTAAAAGCAGTCCAACGAGTCAATGTTGATCTCATACTGTCCCGCCGCCACAGATTCTTTTACCAGCGCAAAGGCCCTGTCCAGGTCGATCTGGTGGGAGAGCCCGTCGTAAGCGCTCCAGCCGGTTTTTTCATCCAGACCTATGGTGTAGATCCCGTTGATCGGCTGACTGTAATGCAGCACACAGCTCTGCTCAAACGCCTCTCTAAAGGCCGCCTCGTCGTAGGTGATATCCGGACGTATCTCATGGTTTCGGTGGAACAGGATATTGTCCACCCAGAGAAAGGGATTCTGCTTCTCCATGTAGCTTCTCAGCGCTTTTCGATAATCACATTCGTACCCCATCTCGCGCAGATCCACGGTGTTTGTGTCGTTATAGACGGCGTCCCAGCCCGAGTCCAGAGAAAATACGACAACGGGAGCCTCCGTCTGGGACAGAAGCTCCTCGTTTACCTCCTCTACCGTCTTGCCGGTGCAGTAAACCCCGTTGATCCAGGTATTCAGGCTAAAACCCGAGCGATAATAAAGCGCCAGCAGGAAATAACCCGCAAACATCAGCAAAAGCAGTAGAAGCACCACTATGACAAACCCTTTGAAAACCGTTGTCTTCTCTTTCTTTCTCATTCGTACATCCCTTGGGAGATCCGGTTACCGGCGCCTTGACCGCCTTACTCCTCCTTTAAGTCGTCCCCGTCAAACACCTCGCTGATGGGCGCGCCCGCTGGAACCATGGGGAACACCTTGTCGTCCTCGGGGATCACGCACTCGATCAGGACAGGCGCCTTCAGGGCGATGGCCTTCTCGAGAGCGGGCGCGACCTCCTCCTTGGCAGTCACGCGGATCGCCGCACACCCCAGCGCCTCCGCCACCTTGCAGAAGTCCACCTTGTCGTTCAACACGGTCTGGGAATACCGCTTTCCGTAAAACAGCGTCTGCCACTGACGCACCATCCCCAGCACATGGTTGTTGATCACCACCTGGATGACAGGGATGTTGTAGCGGCTGGCCGTCGCCAGCTCCTGCATATTCATGCGGAAGCAGCCGTCCCCCGCAATGTTGATGCAGAGCTTGTCCGGCTGTCCAAGCTGCGCGCCGATGCAGGCCCCGAGACCGTAGCCCATGGTGCCCAGGCCGCCGGAGGACAGGAAGGTGCGGGGCTTTGTGTATCTGTAGTACTGGGCCGCCCACATCTGGTGCTGTCCCACGTCGGTAGTGATGATGGCGTCGCCCTTCGTGATACGGTCGATCTCCTCTATGATATAGGGGCAGGAAAGTCCGGCGGTGTCGTATTTCAGCGGATATTTTTCCCTAAGCTCGCGGATCTTCTGCATCCATGCGCTGTGATCCTGCTTCTCCAGCTTCGGATTCAGATCCGATAGGATCTTTTTCAGATCACCCACCAGGGCGGCGTCCACACGGATGTTCTTATTGATCTCCGCCGTGTCGATATCAAACTGGATCACCTTCGCATTCTCGGCAAAGCGCTTCGGATTGCCGGTGACACGGTCCGTAAATCTGGCGCCCAGGGCGATCAGAAGGTCGCACTGGCTGACTCCCAGGTTGGAAGCCTTCGTGCCGTGCATACCGATCATTCCGGTGTAGCGGTCGCTTCTGCCGTTGAAGGCGCCCTTTCCCATCAGGGTATCGCACACGGGCGCGTCGATCAGCTCCGCAAACTCGGCCACCTCTCTTTCGGCGCCGGAGATAATGGCGCCGCCGCCCAGGTAGATATAGGGCCTTTCGGCATTGCGGATGTACTCCGCGATCTGCAGAAGATCCTCCTCTGTGTACTTTGCCACAGGCGGCTCCTCACTCAGCGCAGCCGGCGTAAACTCACAGGTGGCGGCCGTCACATCCTTGGTGATATCCACCAGCACCGGCCCGGGCCGTCCGCTTCTCGCAATGTGAAACGCCATTCGCAGCGTGTCGGCCAGCTTTTCCACATTTTTCACAATATATCCATGCTTGGTGATGGGCATGGTCACCCCGGCGATATCCACCTCCTGGAAGCTGTCCTTGCCAAGCAGCGGCAGGGTCACGTTGGCAGTGATCGCCACCATGGGAACGGAATCCATGTAGGCCGTGGCGATTCCGGTCACCAGGTTGGTGGCTCCCGGGCCGCTGGTGGCCATACAGACCCCGACCTTGCCGGTGGCTCTCGCGTAGCCGTCCGCGGCATGGGCCGCCCCCTGTTCATGGGAGGTCAGAATATGCCGGATCTCCCCGCTGTGCTGATATAAAGCATCGTAAATATTCAGGATCGCTCCCCCCGGATATCCGAACACGGTATCCACGCCCTGTTCCTTTAAACATTCCACAACAATTTCGGAACCATTCAATACCATATCTTGTCTTTCCTCTCTCCTTCACATTTCCGAACCTGCCGCGCTTACGCGCGCCCGAATCGTCACCGCTTGATCTCCAATACGGCGCCGCGGTTTCCGCTGGTGACAAGCTCCCTGTAGCGGGACAGATAACCGGTGGTGATCTGCGGCTCTCTGGGCTGCCACTTTTCGCGCCGCGCCTGCAGCTCTTCGTCGGACACCAGCAGATCCAGCCGGTTCTCCGGAATGTTGATGCGGATGATATCGCCTTCCTCCACCAGGGCATGTCCGATGGACGCCCCGCGGGATGCGCCGGAGAAGCGCCCGTCGGTGATCAGGGCAACGCTGGAGCCAAGTCCCATGCCGGCGATGGCGGAGGTGGGATTTAACATCTCTCTCATACCGGGGCCTCCCTTGGGTCCCTCATACCGGATGACCACCACGTCTCCGGCCACGATCTTTCCGCCCTTGATCGCCTCGATCGCATCCTCCTCGCAGTCAAACACCCGGGCAGGCCCCTCGTGCACCAGCATCTCGGGCACTACCGCGGAGCGCTTCACCACGCCGCTGTCCGGAGCCAGATTGCCCTGCAGGATCGCGATGCCGCCGGTCTCGGAATAGGGGTTCTCCACCGGACGGATAACCTCCGGATTCCGGTTGACGCAGCCCTTGATGTTCTTGCCGATGGCGGTGCCATTTACGGTCATGCAGTCCAGGTGCAGGAGGTTTTTCTTGGAAAGCTCGTTCATCACAGCGTACACGCCGCCGGCCTCGTTCAGATCCTCTATGTAGGTGGGGCCTGCCGGAGCCAGATGGCACAGGTTCGGCGTCCTGGCGGAAAGCTCGTTTGCCATATCCAGATTCATCTCCACGCCGGCCTCCCTGGCGATGGCGGGAAGATGCAGCATGGAATTGGTGGAGCAGCCCAGCGCCATATCCACGGTCAGCGCGTTCTCAAACGCCTCCGGAGTCATAATATCCCTGGGCTTGATATCCCTCTCTACCAGCTCCATGATCTTCATGCCGGCATGTTTTGCGAGACGGA
This sequence comes from uncultured Acetatifactor sp., assembly GCA_947631615.1. Classification (GTDB taxonomy): domain Bacteria; phylum Bacillota; class Clostridia; order Lachnospirales; family Lachnospiraceae; genus Acetatifactor. Next base: position 26 of record CANRLX010000125.1, on the reverse strand, counting down.
TGCGCTCCGAATACACCGCGGGGATC
>CANRLX010000124.1 GCA_947631615.1 uncultured Acetatifactor sp. | reverse complement strand
ACAGGGTAAATTGGACCCTCCACGCCCCGTTCCCGGAGCCAGGATATGCGCTGCTTCCAGGTGCTCATGCCGTCCCTGGGGGCCATATCCTCGTATCGGCTGTTGCTGCGAAGCATCACAAGATTCTTGGTCTCCACGGCGCGCCGGACCATGTCCTCCGGCATGTTATACATCAAAAAGTCCGTGGTGCGCACGCCCCGGGAGTTGAGATAATCGGCGGTCTTCAAATCGTCCACCATGACGGTGTAGGTCCGAATCTCCAGACAGTAATCGGCAAACCGCTCAAGGCCGATGCTGTCCGCCACGTCATTGTAAAGCACCTGGTGGAACTCCAAATCAGGATGGCGTCTGCGAATCTCCCGGATGCAGTTCATGAAGATGGTATAATCGTGGCCATAAGTGTCCAGAGCGTGCTTCATGCGCTCCTGGATAAACTGCGACTCCCCCCAGGGGTTGGTAGACGGCATACAGATTTGAATCGCGTTCACGCCATGCTCCACATAGCGGTCCGTCATTTCAATGGTCTTCTCCACGGTGGGCCATCCGTTGATGATGTAAAAAACAGGGCTGAATTTCATCCTTTTCCTCCTCATTTATAGGCTGCCGGCCTCGATTCGGGCCAGAATCTCATCCAGAGACAGCGCCTTGGCGGTATACTTGGTCAATTCCTCCAAATGCCGTTCGCTGCGCTCCTTAGTATCACAAGCCACCATGTCAGAGGCAACAAACGCGTTAAAATGATACCACATGGCATCCGTCGCCGTGGCCCGGACATCATACTGGGTCTTCACACCGCACGTTATCACGTTCACTATCCCCCGCTCCCTCAGATGCCGGGCAAGGTCCGTGCCAAAAAAGGCCGAGGACGCGTAATGGGTCATGAGCCGGTCGGTCTCTTTTATCTCCAGACGGGCATCAGCACCCGCCTCCCAGCTGTCCCTCATGGGGACCGGATCTCGGCGCTTCAGGACCTCGGTATCTAAAGAAAACTCAGTGCCGTCCGCCTCCGCCATGGCGTAGACGATATAAACGCCCTTATCCCGCAGTGAGCTGATTCCTTCCAGGATGCGCGGCATAGTCTCGCCGGTCATCGGATAGTACAGACTCCCCTTTGGATCTGTATACTGGTTTTGCAGGTCGACAACTATCAGCGCGGTCTTATTTGTCATTGCGCGCACCTCCCTCTCAAAGCCGTCCGTCGTCCAGCATTTGGAACACCTTTTCCGACGTGACGACCGTCCCGTACTGGTGACCAAGCTCCTGCAAGTGGAACTCCTGAAGCTCCCGGGTATTCGTTGCCAGCATATCGTCCACAAGGAAAGTGCGGAAACCATTGCTGGCGGAATCAACCGTTGTATGGCGGCAGCAGACATTGGTCTTCACGCCGCTGACCAGCACGTTTTCAATGCCCGCGTCCCTCAGTCGCTGGGCCAGATCTGTGTGCAGGAAGGCGCTGGCGGCAAACTTTTGCATCTTCCAGTCGCGGCTGGGGTCGTAGGTGATGCGCTCATCCAGCTCGGCCCCGTAGGTCCCCTCCACCAGCGTCCGCGTGGAACTCGTAAGGCGTGTAAGCTCCGGATGGGGCGCTTGATCTGCGGGCACAAGGGAATAGATGATGACTATCTGCACGCCCTTTTCCCGCAGTCGATCGACCTTGTCCGCGAAGTTTTGCATAAGTATCTCTGTGGTGGGGTAATAAGCCCTGGCGCCGGGCTTTGTGAAATCATTCTGCATGTCGATGATCAACAGCGCAGTTTTTGATGACATTTCGTCCCTCCTAACATGTCGTCATGTTGTTATGATATGTTGTCGCAAAACAAATCCCGCTAAGGCCAGCATTGATTTGGGCGTCCTTCCATACGCCGGAAGAATGCTCTCAGCCCTCGGCGATATACGCGACGGTATCCGTGCGGTAGTAGATCTGGCTGACTTCCAGCGGGAATCTCTCTCTCCCATTGGAAGCGATGGCGACGGTGTTGCGGAAAAGCACCGGGAATTCCAGGTCGACCTCCAGCGCGGCGCCTATCTCCTCCCCCGCGGAGATTGCCTTGAGCATGCTCCGGTCATTGCTTACCGTCAGATCGTACTGGTCCGCGATCAGATGGGACAGGGAGCACTCAGCCAGGTCGATATTTTCGATCCCCGGCAGCAGGTGGTAGTTGATATAGGACTTGGCGTAGATAGCCGGCTTGTCATCCCCATAATATGTACGGATATATAAGAGTACCGGCTCGCCTTCACTTAGGTTCAGGCAGCGGGCCACCGACTCCGGGCAGGGCGTCAGGCCCTGAAATTTCACCTTGTGGGACGGCACGTTTCCCTGTAACCGAAGGATATCTCCACAGCCGTACATGCTCTTGGTCAAAAGTATCTCTCTCTGCTCATGGGGAGCCACGTAGGTGCCCTTTCCTTGGATCTTGTAAATATATTTGCTGGTCACGAGTTCGTCCAGTGTTTTCCGCACTGTGATACGGCTGACTCCATACTGCCTGCAAAGTTCGTTTTCCGAAGGGAGCTTTGCATGGTCGGCCCACACACCTGTATTGATCTTGCAAATGATATCCATTTTCAACCGGTAGTACTTGGGGACCGGCATTTCGGAAATGTCCTGTGCAATCTTTTGATAGGCTATTTGATCCATAGAGCTTCCCCAACATCCCTTCACATTCTCTACGTCATATTATACCATAGCCGCAAGCCGCACAGCGGCTTGCGCGCCGCTAAAGCGGCGCTAAACCGGCAGAGCCGGTTTGCTATGGTGTAACATTTGCGCAAGCACTTTTGCGAAGCAAAAGTGCGCCTGCCAAGTGCAGGCAGGTGCGCTCTGCGCACCTTGCGCCAATATTATACCATATCAAATAAATATTGCAAACTAAATTTTTGGATTTTATGGGTCGTCTGTGGCTTTTGAAGATCAATCCGCAACTGCCTCACAGTATTCGCCGATGACGCGTTTCAGCTCATCCAGCCTATCCGCTAAAGAGATGATGGCCGTCCCCACAAAGAAGCCGTCCGCCCCCGCCTCCTTGACGCGCTTGGCATCCTCCGGTGTTTTGATGCCGCCGCCGCAGTATATCGGGCGCGTGATGCCGATGCTCCGCTTATAGGCGATGACCTTTTTCAGCGTCTCGTAACCGGGGACCGGCGTCTGACCGGGCAGGAAGTTCGCCTGGCAGTAAATGAGGCCGCCCGGCCGCTTGCACGCCTCCAAACGCTGGGGGTCCAGGATAAGACTGCCGAAGGAGCACATGCTGACGCCCATTGCGTCAAAGGTGTCAACAGATTCCGGCGTCAGGTTGGCGGAGATGATGCAGTCCACCCCGGCCTCTAAGCAAAACCTGCCGTAACGCTCCGGGGTCACCATGTCCATGACCTCCTGGTAGACCATGGTGTAGACCTCTTTCTCCGGGTGACGCCCTTTAAGCGCCTTGACCGCCTCGAAATAGACCTCATAATTTGATTCCCTGGCGTATGCCTGCTGCATCCAGGCGCGAATCGTCTCTTTTTCATATTTTGGGTCCGGGCTGGGGATACCGATCTCGATAGCGTCACAGCCCGCCTCAAAATAGGCGTCCGCCATCTCCAGGCTCCGCTCCAAAGAGGGATACCCCAGCGACAGGTAACCGATGACCTTCATTGCTTCTCCTCCAATTTACAGCTCCCCCGCGTCCAGAAGCCTGAACACCTCATCCGAGGTGACGGCGCAGGCAAAATACTTCGACATGTCCTCCACAAAGAAAGCGTTCAGCTCCGGGGTGTTGGTGGCCGTCATGTCCGAAATGATAAATGTGCGGAAACCGTGGCTGAACGAATCGTTCACCGTGGCGCGGCAGCAGACGTTGGTTTTTACGCCGCACACCAACACGTTTTCGACGCCCATGGCGCGCAGTCTTTCATCCAGGTCGTTTTTGAAAAAGGCGCTGGCGGCGGATTTGTGCCAGACGATGTCCCGCTCCCGGTCGATGTGGATGCGCTCGTCGATATCAAAACCCGGCGTGCCCTCGATAAGACAGCGGCGGACTCCGTCGTCCCTAAATAGTCTGGACGGTCCCAAGCCGCCGTCAGACCTGCGGACCTCCGCCGGTCCTCCGGAGTAGACCACAACTATCAATACCCCCTTCTCCCGCATTCGGTCGATATTGACGCTGACCCGCTCCATCATCTCCCCTGTCGGCTCGCGGTAGACGCTCCCCCAGGGCTTTGTAAAATCATTCTGCAGGTCGATGACCAACAGCGCGGACCGGTAATTTTGTTCCATATTGTCGCTCCCTTTCATATAGAATTTCTGACGTCCACCAGCGCTTTTGCCAGGGCCGGGTCCACATCCGCGGACAAATCTCCCTTGGGCTTTAGGGAAGAACCCACAATAAATCCATTGGCAAACTCCATCTGGGCCTTTATATTGCCCTCGTTCACGCCGCTGCCGGCCACTACGGGGATCTGGACAACTCTGCTCACCCGCCGTATCGTCTCCAGGGGCGTCTCCTCCCCTGTCGTTCTGCCTGTCACCACAATGGCGTCGGCTCCCTGGGCCTGGGCAAAGTAAGCCGACTGCTCCAACGTGGTCTGGGGGTAGACGAGCTCCGCGTGCTTTGCCTGAATGTCCGCCAGGATAGCGATGTCCCGCATATCCCCATTGCGGCGCACCTCCCACGCCCGAGCCGCGCAGGGCTGAACGATGCCGGCGGAGAAGCGCAGGGTGTCCACAAAGGCGGTGATTCGGACGAAATCCGCGCCGCTGGCTCTGGCGATAGCAAAAAGCTCCCCACAGTCCGGCGTCATGTAGGATACGCCCATGGGAATGGATGTCCCCTGGCGGACCGCGCCGCAGATAACGCTCATGGCGGCAAGCTGCACCATCCCCCGGCTCATACCCATGGGCCGGTCCAGCGTCGCTTCCACAAGCACGGCGTCAAACCCTGCCGCTTCCAGGCTTTTCGCGTCCCGGACCGCCTTCTCTATTATCGTTTCCATGCTTCCCCCGTAGTTCATCGTACCGGGAAGCGGGAGACAGTGTACCATTCCGATCAGCACGCCTGTCTTTTCCTTCATCAATTCAATTATTTTCATTCCTGTTCTCCATTTTTATGTATTTGGCGCGCTGACAGCGTCGGGACGAAGGGCGTTCCTGGCGAGCATCTGCTCAAGCGTGGGGGCGCTGGTGACGGAGCCGTCATCCTCGATGATGAAGGATGAGACCGTGCTGCCGTATTGGGCGCAGGTCACCACGTCGGCGCCCACGCTGAGGCCGTAAAGGAACCCCGCCACATAGCCGTCCCCCGCGCCAATGGCCTTTACATCCTCCACGCCGCTGGGGGTAATGGGTATCTTGTGGGTCCTAAACCCATCCGCGGTCTTTTCATATACGAGGCTTCCTTCCCTCCCCATGGTCTTCACGACGATCTCAGTCCTGCCCAGCGCAAAGAGGTCCGTGATGGACGCGTAGTCATAGATCGTCTCGATGTAGGATATCTCCTCCGCGTTGGCAAAAATTATCTTCGAGTGCCTCAAGATCGGTTCCAGATTGTCCTTATTGAACACCGAGGGGTCATGGCTCATTGAAAACGCCAGCGGAAGCCCAGAGGCTTTGATTGCCTCGAACATGCTGTCCAGGTCCCCCGGCTTTGGGCATGTCAGCAGCGCCATCCTGCTCTCATCAAGGAACTCCCTTCGCACCGGCACATGATCGCGTTTAAGCTTCTCCAGGTCCAGGTTTGGATCGTTCGAGTGATATCCGCCGAACGTAATATGATTTTTATTCCTGTCCTCCATCACATAGCAGGTCAGGAACTCATAATTTCCCTGGGGAGAGCGGCGGATGCCGTCCAGCGGCATCCCGAACCTGTCAGATGCGCGCCTAAACTCCGGCACAAACCGGGAATCCGAGTATGCCAGCACCGGGTACACCGGGACTCCCAGCATCATCATGTCGTAAATGATGTTCCATGCCTTTCCGCCAAAGTACAACCGGTCAAAATCCGAATTGAGTATCGGCGTGGTGCGGCCGGCCTTGGGAAATTCGTCAAATTTCATGACCTTCACCGTTGTGGCGGCGCCAAACACCGTATATTCATATTTTGGCATTATCGACACCTCACTTTGCAAAGATGCGCATCGGATTGCGGCGCACAGCGGGCAGCTCCGTTGCCACCAGAACGATAATTATCATGATGTACGGCAGGGCCTCCAGCGACGAGGCGATGGTGGACCCCACGTAGTTTGCCAGGATGATCTGGAGCGCCTTCGTAAAACCGAAAAGGAGTCCGAAGGCCACCGATTTCAGCGGCTCCTTCCGTCCGCAGTTGATGGCGGACAGGCAGATGTAACCGCGGGAGGCGGATATGTTCAGCGTGTACATGCCCAGAGATTCCACGCTGATGTTCATACCAGCCAGCGCGCAGCAGATCCCGGAGATGACCAGCGCCAGGACCTTAATTTTGTTGACCTTGATGCCTATCGCCTCGGCCGCCTCCTGGCTGTCACCGACAAGGCGCACATGGGTGCCGAAATCGGTCTTGTAATATACGACGGAGAGGACGATGACCGCAAGGAATGATAGATACGTAAGGGGGCTTTGCTTGTTGAAGATGTCTCCAAGGATGGGGATGCTGCGCAAAATGGGGACGTCCACGGGCACATTGGCGGGGTCGATGATGTGGGTGACATTGATAACGGCGCTTGTTTCAAAGAGTGCCATCATCAAATAAGGGATGATCGCCGCCGTCATCAGGTTTATCGCCATTCCCACAACGGTGGGATGGGCGTTGAACTTGACCGTAAAAAGCGCGAAGAACATATTCACCAGGACGCATGTCACCAGCGCCCCGATGATGCCCGCCATCAGGCTGCCCGTCGCCATGGTCACGGCTATGGCCGCGAAAGCGCCAGAGTTGATGGCGGATTCCAGCGCGAAATTGAACACTCCGGCCCGCTGGACAAAGACCCCGCCCATAATAACGAACAGCAGAGGCGTGGACATTTTGACGGTATAGAAAAGCAGAGTCAAAATAATACCCATCTCAGGCCTCCTTCGTCTCACAGGCGCGGTTTTTCCGCTGGAAGAACCGCATAAAGTTCATGTCCGACCGAATGTATTTTATCGAGAAAAAGAGGATTATCGCGCACTTAACGATGTCGTTCAGCTCGATGGGCGTGCCCATATTCGCCTGTAAAGATATGCAGCCGTAGCGGAAGCCCCCGTATAGTAGCGAGACTATCAGGACGCCCAGGGGACTGCCGTTTGCGAGCACGCAGACAGAGAAGCCATCCCAGCCGACGCCCATGGCGCCGCCCCACTCCGGCATGAAGGATTTGTAGACGCCCATGATCTCCGTGGCTCCGGCGATACCGGCGATGGCGCCGCCCAGCACGAAGACAAGCATTATCTTTCGGGATACCCGCATCCCCACGGCGTCTGAAAACTCCTGCTGTCTACCCAGGAATTGGATCTCATAGCCAAATTTGGTCCGCCTCATTATGTACCAGACGATGAGAAGGATGGCTAAAGATATGAACAGGGCCGTTGTGACCTTGTACTTGGGGTCAAAGCGGGACAGCGTCGCCGACGGCAGAACGGTCTGCGTGGATGAGTAAACATAGTTGGCGTTGAACGGACCCATGGTCAGGACCTTGGTGATGGTCAGCGCCACATTGTTGAGCATGATGGTGGTGACAATCTCGTTTATCTGGAATTTCGACTTGAGAAATGCCGGTATCGTTGACCACAGCATCCCTCCAATGGCGCCGCACAGCAGACACGCGGGGATGTGCAGGAAACGCGGC
>CANRLX010000123.1 GCA_947631615.1 uncultured Acetatifactor sp. | reverse complement strand
TCGCATATCCTATATGTGAATGGCAAATACAGGGGCGATGATGAAGTCGGTAAGTTAATGCACGATTTTTCATGCACTAACCCCGATGATATGAATTATGAAGCACTTGCTAAGAAAGCAAGGTATTTTAAGCAGGACGAGAAAGGAGTGGCGACTATGTGTAAAATTATGGAAGATATGAGGAAGGAAGCGGCACAAGAAGCGGAGCAAAAAGCAAATAAAAAGACAGCAGTACATTTAATAAAGTTAGGTAAAATGACTTTAGAGGAAATAGCAGAAGCTACGGAGTTATCTCTTGATGTAGTTAAGGAGTTGGAAAGCCAATCCATGCAGTTGGCATAATCAATATCACAGTTTCCTATCAAAACAACAGCGTAAAGGCGCATGGAACAGTAAATCGTAAACCATGCGCTTTGTTTTGCGCCCAAAAGAGGAACATAAGCGACAATATACAGACCGACACCGCGGGGCAGACACCGCCTTGCTTGCAGCAGCAGATTAAAAAGACAAAAACGCGGTAAATACGGCTTTCCCGCCATATTTACCGCACCATGTAAGACTGCGGAAGATGGGACTTGAACCCACACGATGTTGCCATCACAAGATCCTTAGTCTTGCTCGTCTGCCAGTTCCGACACTTCCGCTGATTTTGTCTGCCGGCATCGTTCGATGCCGCACGCTTACCGCGCAAATATGATAATAGCATCTTACGTGACAAAAGTCAAATCTTTTTTTAAAAATTTATTGTCTAAAAGGGCAAACTGTTATATACTGTTTCTTATAATGACATGACAAACAGAATCGGCGGGCCCCTGTGGTCTCCGTCGGGAAAACAGTAAACAAGGATGGTAGGATTATGGCATTATTGGATCAGTGGAAAGCGGTAGCGTACAACGAGGCGGTGGGCACGGAGAAGCTTAAGAAGCTTTGGAACGCCTATTTCCTGGAGGAAAAGGACATCTATGCCCGGCTCCTGAAGGAACCGGATACGGTGGTGAAGGGGACCGTCAAGGAGCTTGCCGAGAAATTCGGAGTTTCCATTATGACGATGACCGGATTTTTGGACGGCATCAATGACAGTCTGGTGGAGAAGAACCCCATCGAGGAGATGGAGGAGGACACGGAGGTGAATCTTGGCTTTGACAAGGCACTTCTGTACAAAAATATGGTGGCTGCGGAGGCGGACTGGCTCTACAATCTGGAGGAGTGGAGCGATATCTTTGACGAGGACACCAGGAAGGCCTTGTATAAGGAGCAGAAATCCTCCACTACGATCGTGAAGGACAAGAAGGTGTATCCCAACGATCCCTGTCCCTGCGGCAGCGGCAAGAAGTATAAGAAGTGCTGCGGCAAAAAAAATTAGCGGTAACAATGCAGTATCAATATAGAAGGGCTTATTCCTGCGGGGATGGCCCTTTTGTAAACAAGGAAGAGGGAGGACTCTACTATGAAGATGTTAAAGGAAATGAAGTGGCAGGCAATCACAAGAGGGATCATGTACATTGTGCTGGGGATCGTAGCGTTTGTGATCCCCGACACCATGGTAAAGACGCTGGGGTATCTGCTGGGGATCGTGCTGATCCTGGCGGGGGCGCTGGCTATGATCGGGTATCTTTTGCGGGATGCCCATGAGAATTATTATCATGACGGCTTTACCTACGGCCTGATCTGTATCGTGATCGGTATCACGGTGCTTTATCGGGTGGAGCTCGTCATCTCGCTGATCCCCTTTGTGCTTGGGATCCTGGTGCTTCTCAGCGGCTGCTCCAAGCTTCAGGACGTGATCGACATGAAGCGCATGAATTATGGGAACTGGGCGGTCATGCTGATTTTGGCAGTGATCAATCTGATCCTGGGCATCCTGTTGATCTGCAATCCCTTTGAGGCGGCGACGGTATTGTTCCGCGTTTTGGGGGCGGGGCTCGTGTTCAGCGGGATCACAGACTGCGTGACCACGGTCTTTTTTGCCAGGAAGATCGGGGACTACTTAAAGGGCAGCCAGGCGATGGAGGGAACCTATGAGGAGATCCCCAGGGAGCAGGAGTGACAGGACAAAAGGAAGGAGGTAAGCATGAACATTGCGTCGTTTATACAGCCTAAGGCGGAGGTGTCCTACCTGCGCGACAATATGACGCTGCACCAGGGACTGAGAAAGCTGAGGGAGAGCGGTTATACGGCGATACCGGTCATCGACAGGGAGGACCGCTACGTGGGCGTTGCCAGCGAGGGCGACTTTTTGTGGAGTATCATGGGGCATGTGGAGTATCAGGAGGAGATGGACTGGAACGAGCTGGAACATCGGACGGTGCGCGATATCATACAGGGGGGAAAGCTCCTCCCGGTCCGCATCGATACCAGCATGGAGCAGCTCTTGGAGCAGGTCAAGCAGCAGAACTTTGTCCCCGTGGTGGATGACAGGAACGTGTTCATCGGCATAGTGACGAGAAGGGATGTCATTACCTATTTTGTGAAGAATCATCCTCTGCGGTAGCGTGTATCTTATTACAATGTCTCATATCATACTATATTTTATATGGAAAGGTCAGGATAAAATTATGAAAAAACTGGAAGAATATGTGAGAAGTATTCCCGATTTCCCGGAGGAGGGGATCATCTTTCGCGATATTACAAGTGTGCTTCAGGACGCGGACGGACTGCGGCTGGCGGTCGATACCATGCAGGATCTGGTCAAGGATATCGATTACGACGTGGTGGCCGGTTCCGAGTCCAGAGGATTTATCTTCGGCACCCCCATCGCCTACAACAATCATAAGCCCCTTGTGCTGGTCCGCAAGAAGGGGAAGCTCCCCTGTGAGACCATTGAGGCATCCTACGATCTGGAGTACGGCACGGCAACGGTCGAGATCCACAAGGACAGCATCCAGCCGGGGCAGAAGGTATTGATCGTGGACGATCTGGTCGCCACCGGCGGCACCATTGAGGCGATGATCAAGCTGATCGAGGCCCTGGGCGGAGAAGTGGCAGGAATCGTGGTTTTGATGGAGCTGGCCGGTCTGAAGGGCCGTGACAAGCTGAAGGGGTATCGTCTGGAATCCGCTATCTGTTATCCCGGAAAATAAATTTTTTTTGGAAGGCATGGAGTTGATATCTATGACAGAAGAAAAGAAAGAGGTCGTCATTGATAACGGTGCGCTGAGTAAAACACAGGAGTTTGTCGCTCCCGAGCTATTGTATCAGGAGCTGATCACCCGTGTGCAAAAATACCACCCAAGCGATGACATCTCCATGATCGAGAGGGCCTACAATGTGGCATTTGAGGCGCATCGGGATCAGCTTCGCAAATCCGGAGAGCCCTATATCGTACATCCCTTGAACGTTGCCATTATCCTGGCGGATCTGGAGATGGATAAGGAGACCATTGTGGCCGGAATCCTGCATGACGTGGTGGAAGATACCGTCATGACGGAGGAGGATCTGGTGCGGGAGTTTGGCGAGGATGTGGCGCTTTTGGTGGACGGCGTGACCAAGCTGGAGAAGATCCCGCTGACCAATTCCATCGAGGACCCCACCAACGCAAAGCTGGAGCTGCAGGCGGAGAACCTTCGCAAAATGTTTCTCGCTATGGCGAAGGATATCCGCGTCATTTTGATCAAGCTGGCGGACCGTCTGCACAATATGCGCACGCTTCGCTATCAGAAGCCGGAGAGCCAGCAGAGGATCGCCAGAGAGACCCTGGAGATCTACTGTCCCATCGCCCAGAGACTGGGCATCAGCAAGATCAAAACCGAGCTGGACGATCTGTCCCTGAAATACCTGGAGCCGGAGGTGTACTACGATCTGGTGGATAAGATCGCCGTGCGCAAAAGCGTTCGGGAGAAATATATCCAGGGCATTGTGGACGAGGTCCGGCAGCACATTGAAAACGCGGGGATCAAGGCGCAGATCGACGGACGGGTGAAGCACTTTTTCAGCATCTATAAAAAGATGAAGAATCAGAATAAGACCCTGGATCAGATCTATGATCTTTTTGCCGTGCGTATCATTGTGGATACGGTGAAAGATTGCTATGCGGCCCTGGGGGTGATCCATGAGATGTATAAGCCGATCCCCGGGCGGTTTAAGGATTACATTGCTATGCCAAAAGCCAATATGTATCAGTCCCTGCACACCACGCTGATCGGCAGCACGGGACAGCCCTTTGAGATACAGATCCGCACCTTTGAAATGCACAAGGCGGCGGAGTTTGGCATCGCGGCCCACTGGAAATACAAGGAGGCCTCCGACGGCAAGAAGGTGGAAAAGACGGAGGAGGAGAAGCTTGCCTGGCTGCGCCAGATCCTGGAGTGGCAGCGGGAGATGTCCGACAACAAGGAGTTTATGAATCTTCTGAAAAACGATCTGGATCTGTTCGCGGACAGCGTGTATTGCTTTACTCCCACCGGAGAGGTGAAAAATCTGCCGGCCGGCTCGACCCCGATCGACTTTGCCTATAGTATTCATTCCGCCGTGGGAAACAAGATGGTGGGCGCTCGGGTAAACGGGAAGCTTGCGACCATCGACTATCAGATCCGAAACGGCGACCGCATTGAGATCATCACCTCGCAGAATGCCAAGGGCCCCAGCCGTGACTGGCTGAATGTGGTGAAGAGCACGCAGGCCAAGAACAAGATCAACCAGTGGTTTAAGAACGAGTTTAAGGAGGAAAATATCGTCAAAGGAAAGGAGCTTCTTGCCGGCTATTGCAAGGCAAAGTCGATCAACCTTTCCAATCTGATGAAGCCGGAGTACACGGATGAGATCATACGCAAGTACGGATTTCGCGACTGGGAGTCCGTGCTGGCGGCAATCGGCCACGGCGCCCTGAAGGAAGGGCAGATCGTCAACCGGATGCAGGAGCTCTACGACAGGGATCACAAAAAGGTGCTCACCAACGACGAGGTGCTTGCCTCTATCGCGGAAGCGAATACCGACAGCGGGAAACCGCCCCTGATGCGCTCCAAAAACGGGATTGTGGTCAAGGGGATCGCGGATCTGTCCGTCCGGTTTTCCAAATGCTGTTCGCCGGTGCCGGGAGACGAGATCGTCGGTTTTGTCACCAGAGGCCGCGGAATCTCCATTCATCGGACGGACTGCGTGAATATACTGAGCCTTCCGGAGATGGAGCGGATCCGGCTGATCGACGCGGAGTGGCAGCACGAGAGCGGGCCGGATGAAAAGTATACGGCGGAGATCACGATCTATGCCAATGACAGAAACGGTCTTTTGGCGGATATCTCCAAGACGATCACGGAGAAAAATATCAATATTCTGGGAATGAATACCAGGACCAACAAGCAGGGGCTTGCAACCCTTCAGGTGGAATTTGAGATCGGCAGCCGGCAGGAGCTGGACCGTATTATTGAAAAACTGCGAAGCATTGAAAATGTGATAGACATAGAAAGGACGGCAGGCTGATGGCGGAGATAAAGATCGGACGTATGGTGCTGGGAGTCTACGGCACGAATTGCTATTTTCTGTACCGGCAAGGCGGTCGGGATGCGGTGGTGATCGATGCGCCGGATCAGGGAAAACATATTTATGAGACGTTGGAAAAGAACGGTTTTCGCGTGGCGGCGGTTCTTTTGACCCATGGTCATTTTGACCATATCTGGGGCGTGGAGGAATTGCGGGACACTGCCAACCGAAAGGCGCAGGAGCTGGGGGCGGAGCCGGTGAAGGTCTATGCCTGTGAAGCGGAGCGGGAGCTTTTGCACGACGCGCGTCAGAACGTGTCGGGGCCGATGCACAGGCCCTGTACCGTGGATGCGGACGTTTATGTGAGCGATGGGGACCGGATCGAGGCGGCGGGGCTTTCCTGCCGTGTGATCGCCACGCCGGGCCATACGGCCGGCTGCTGCTGTTATTATTTTGAGGAGGCGGGGTATCTGCTCTGCGGCGACACTTTGTTTTTGGAGTCGGTGGGGCGGACGGATTTCCCCACGGGGAGCATGGGGGAGCTTGTGCGTTCCGCCAAAGAAAAGCTCTTTGTCCTGCCGGATGACACCAAGGTGTACCCGGGGCACGGCGACAGCACAACGATAGGACACGAAAAAAAGTACAATCCCTTTCTGGTGTAGAGGCGGCTTATGGCATATGAAATCTGTTATGTAAAGATCGACAGAGAAAATTTTGAATATGATGTAAATGCCCTTTTCAAGGCGTTTTATCCGGATAGAAGCATCAAGGTGCTGGTGCCGGAGAGCCGCGCGTATGCGGAGACAAACAATTTGTTTGGTGAGATCCGGTTTGGCGCAAGGTCCATCCGAATGTGGATCGAGAACAAAGAATATGAGTGGCAGAGTATGCCCGATAGGACGGAGAACGGCGCCGATGGCGGGGAAACGGAGGGACTCTGTGAAGAAAGAGGAACTTTCGCGGACAAGCGGTACCGGGAGGGATTTAAACAATTTCTCTATCAGTGTCTCAAGCAGCACACCCACAGGGAGCTCCCCTGGGGAAATCTCACGGGAATCCGCCCTACGAAGATCGCCTACGGTATGCTGGAGGAGGGAAAGTGCGAGGAAGAAATCCTCGCTTTTTATCGCAAAAAGCATTTTGTCAGCGAGGAGAAGAGCCGCCTGAGCATCGACATAGCAAAGCGGGAGAGGGCGCTTTTAAGCGGGTTGCACTATGAGCAGGGCTACAGTCTTTATCTGGGGATCCCCTTTTGCCCTACCACCTGTCTCTACTGTTCCTTTACCTCCTACCCCATCGCAGGCTTCCGCAGGCTGGTGGAGCGGTATGTGGACTGCCTGATACGGGAGATGGAGGTTGTCTCCGCGCTGTGTGCGGAAAAAACGTTAGACAGCGTCTACATAGGGGGAGGCACCCCCACCACGCTGGAACCGGAGCAGATGGACCGGCTCCTGACCCGTCTTCGGGAGCTGTTTGATTTTTCACAGGTGAAGGAGTTTACGGTGGAGGCTGGGCGCGCGGACAGTATCACGGAGGATAAGCTGCGGGTGCTGTACCGGCATGGTGTCAGCCGGATTTCCGTAAATCCGCAGACCATGAAGCAAAAGACGCTGGATCTCATCGGGAGACAGGCCAGCGTAGAGCAGGTGTATGCGGCGTATGAGCTGGCCAGAAAGGTCGGGTTTACCAATATCAATATGGATCTGATCCTGGGGCTTCCCGGGGAGGGGCCGGAGGATGTGCAGCAGACCATTGACCGGGTGGCGGAGCTTGGGCCGGACAGTCTGACGGTCCATTCTCTGGCCGTCAAGCGTGCCTCCAGGTTAAACCGGTGGATTCAGGAAAACGGCGTGTCCCTGTTAAACAATACGGAGGAGACGATGCGGATCGCGGCCGAGGGAGCCGATCGCCTTGGCATGAAGCCGTATTATTTGTACCGTCAAAAGAATATGTCCGGAAATTTTGAGAACGTGGGGTATGCCCTGCCGGACAAATATGGACTGTATAACGTGTTAATGATGGAGGAAGTCCAGAGCATTGTGGCGCTGGGGGCCGGAAGCATCTCCAAGAGGGTCAGCCGCAGTGCAGCGGAGGATGGCAGCGAGAGCACTCTGATCGAGAGAAGCGAGAACATCAAGGATGTGACACTGTATGTGCAGAACATCGACGAGATGACGGAGCGGAAGCGGGCGTTGTTCGGGATAAAGGAATGTATGTGTCAATAGATGCGTTTATAGGTGATATAAATAATTTAGATTTAAGTTATAACCCCAATGATGAAAAAGATCCAATGAAAAGATTTGTTAATACATTTTTTTATTTGTCGCAGTGTTTGTTTTTGCATAACTTGGAGTTTATGGAAGTTAGCGGTGAAGAAAAATCAATGTATTTTACACCTAAACCTTATGAATTTATAGAATTGTTTCGAGATTTACTTCAAAAACAAAATGATTTTATCGAAGAACATTTACATAAGTGTATGGAAAAAGCAAAAAAAGGATATTGAAACTTTGAAAAATATGTTGGCTGATTTTCAAGATGGAGATATTATTACATACAAGTCCAGCGGTGATATGTCAAGAGTAAATTGAAATTGTTTTTGAGTTATTTTCATATCATTTGCTGAAAAAAGGGT
>CANRLX010000122.1 GCA_947631615.1 uncultured Acetatifactor sp. | reverse complement strand
CTGCACCCCCTGGTATGTACCGCCTTTAACGCGGACTTTGACGGCGACCAGATGGCAGTGCACCTTCCCCTGTCCGTGGAGGCTC
The DNA here is from genome assembly GCA_947631615.1 of uncultured Acetatifactor sp. Taxonomy (GTDB): domain Bacteria; phylum Bacillota; class Clostridia; order Lachnospirales; family Lachnospiraceae; genus Acetatifactor. The sequence continues at coordinate 7,967 of CANRLX010000122.1, read as the reverse complement.
AGGCGGAATGTCGGTTTATGCTGCTGTCCCCCAACAACCTCTTGAAGCCTTCCGACGGAGGCCCCGTGGCGGTTCCCTCCCAGGATATGGTGCTGGGGATTTACTACCTGACCCAGGAGAGACCCGGCGCTCTGGGCGAGGGCAAGCATTTCAAGAATGTAAACGAAGCGATTTTGGCATATGAGAATCAGGCATGTACCCTTCATTCCAGGATCGTTGTCCGCGTCACCAAGGTCAACGAGAAGGGGGAGACGGTGAGCGGCAACGTGGAGTCCACTCTGGGACGCTTCCTCTTTAACGAAATCCTTCCTCAGGATCTTGGCTTTGTGGACCGCAGCGTGCCGGAGAACCTCTTGAAGCTGGAGGTGGATTTCCATGTGGGCAAGAAGGGCCTGAAGCAGATCCTGGAGAAGGTGATCAACACGCACGGAGCCTCCAGGACCGCGGAGGTGCTGGACGACGTGAAGTCCATCGGCTACAAGTACTCTACCAAGGCCGCTATGACCGTGTCCATCTCCGACATGACCGTTCCGGCGCAGAAGCCGGAGATGCTGGCGAAGGCCCAGGAGACTGTGGATAAGATCGCGGCCAACTACCGGCGCGGCCTGATCACCGACGAGGAGAGATACCGCGCGGTGGTGGAGACCTGGAACGAGACCGACAAGGAACTGACCGACGTGCTGTTAGCAGGTCTGGACAAATACAACAATATCTTTATGATGGCGGACTCCGGAGCCCGTGGTTCCAACCAGCAGATCAAGCAGCTGGCAGGCATGCGCGGCCTGATGGCGGACACCACCGGACGAACCATCGAGCTGCCCATCAAGTCAAACTTCCGTGAGGGACTTGACGTGCTGGAGTACTTTATGTCCGCCCACGGCGCCCGCAAGGGTCTGTCCGATACCGCGCTGCGCACCGCGGACTCCGGTTATCTGACGAGACGAATGGTGGATGTGTCGCAGGAGCTGATCATCCATGACATCGACTGCTCCGAGGGAAAGGACGATATCCCCGGAATGGTGGTCAAGGCATTCATGGACGGCAAGGAGACCATTGAGAGCCTGAAGGATCGCATCACGGGCAGGTTTGTCTGTGAGGATATCAAGGATAAGGACGGCAATCTTCTGGTGAAGAAGAACCGTATGATCACTCCCAGCCGCGCGGCCAGGATCCTGAGCCAGGGAGTGAACGAGAAAGGCGAGCCCATCGAGGCCGTCAAGATCCGTACCATTTTGACCTGCCGTTCCAAGAATGGCATCTGCGCAAAGTGCTACGGGGCGAATATGGCCACCGGCGAGGCCGTTCAGGAGGGCGAGGCAGTCGGCATTATCGCCGCCCAGTCCATCGGCGAGCCCGGCACCCAGCTTACGATGCGTACCTTCCACACCGGCGGTGTGGCAGGTGATGATATCACCCAGGGTCTTCCCCGTGTGGAGGAGCTTTTTGAGGCGAGAAAGCCCAAGGGACTTGCGATCATCGCCGAGTTTGGCGGGACCGCTGAGATACGGGATACCAAGAAGAAAAGAGAGGTCATCGTCAGCAACGCGGAGACCGGCGAGAGCAAGGCGTATCTGATCCCGTACGGTTCCCGTATCAAGATCGTGGACGGCCAGGAGATCGAGGCCGGCGACGAGCTGACAGAGGGAAGCGTCAATCCCCATGACCTGTTGAAGATCAAGGGAATCCGTGCGGTTCAGGACTATCTGCTTCGCGAGGTTCAGCGTGTGTACCGTCTGCAGGGCGTGGATATCGCCGACAAGCATATCGAGGTTCTTGTGCGTCAGATGTTGAAGAAGGTTCGGATCGAGGACAGCGGAGATTCCGATTTCCTGCCGGGCACTCTCGTGGATGTGCTGGACTACGAGGAGCTGAACGAGCAGCTCACCGCAGAGGGCAAGCAGCCCGCGGACGGCAAGCAGATCATCCTTGGCATCACCAAGGCGGCTCTGGCCACAAACTCTTTCTTGTCCGCAGCGTCCTTCCAGGAGACGACCAAGGTGCTGACGGAGGCCGCCATCAAGGGTAAGATCGACCCTCTGATCGGACTGAAGGAGAACGTGATCATCGGCAAGCTGATTCCTGCCGGCACCGGCATGAAGCGCTACCGCGACACGAAGCTGAGCACGGACGAGGTAGAGACGATCTCCTTTGACGAGGGTATGTTTGGCGAGGAGGACGATTTCCCCGCAGAGGAGCCGGAAACGGCTGAGAGTGAGAAGGCCCCCGAAGCGGAGGAAGAGCCCGTGGCTGCATCAGTTGAGGAATAACTGGATAAGATAAAGAACAGTAAAAGGTGTGCCTCAACAGAGACACACCTTTTATAGAAGAATGGAGAATGAGATGAAGGTATTGGTGACAGGTGTGGGAGGCCAGCTTGGTCATGATGTGGTGAAGGAGCTCACCGGACGGGGGATCGAAGCCGTGGGAACGGATATCCAGGAGATGGATATCACGGACGCAACCAGCGTGGAGCGGGTGATCAAGGCGGCGGCGCCGGATGCGGTGATCCACTGCGCGGCGTACACGGCGGTGGATGCCGCCGAGGACAATGAGGAAGTGTGCCGCAGGATCAATGCGGACGGCACGCAAAATATCGCGAATGTCTGCAAGGAGCTGGATATCCGGATGCTCTATATCAGCACGGATTATGTCTTTAACGGACAGGGAGAACGGCCGTGGGAGCCGGAGGATGAGAGGGATCCGCAGAGCGTGTACGGGCAGACCAAGTACGAGGGGGAGCTCGCGGTACAGCGCACGCTGGATAAGTATTTTATCGTCCGGATCGCCTGGGTTTTCGGCGTCAACGGAAAGAATTTTGTCAAGACCATGTTAAACCTGGCGAAGAGCCACGACCGGATCACGGTGGTCAACGACCAGTTTGGATCGCCCACCTACACCTATGATCTGGCGCGCCTGCTGGTGGACATGGTGCAGACGGAGAAATACGGCGTTTATCACGCCACCAACGAGGGGATCTGCTCCTGGTATGAGTTTGCCTGTGCCATTTTCGAGGAGGCGGGCATTTCGATGAACGTGGTGCCGGTGAGCACGGCGGAGTACGGAGCCAAGGCCTCACGCCCCGCCAACAGCAGAATGAGCAAGGAGAAGCTTGGCGAGAACGGGTTTCAGAGGCTGCCGGAGTGGCGGGATGCGCTGAGACGGTATCTTGTGGAGCTCAATTCCCAAAGGTTCTGAATTTTTTGATTGACAACGCAATTACAAAGAAGTATACTGTTTTAGTGTGCACGCAGATGTGTCTTTGTTTGTGTGCCGCAAAAATGATAAGAGAAGAAAGAGGTGAAACAGAATGCCAACATTTAACCAGTTAGTAAGAAAGGGACGTCAGACCTCTGTAAAGAAGTCTACAGCGCCGGCTCTTCAGAAGGGATACAACTCTCTTCACAAGAAGGCTACCGATGTTTCTGCTCCGCAGAAGCGCGGTGTCTGCACCGCTGTTAAGACGGCGACCCCTAAGAAGCCTAACTCCGCGCTGAGAAAGATCGCCAGAGTGCGTCTTTCCAACGGTATCGAGGTTACCAGCTATATTCCCGGGGAGGGTCACAACCTTCAGGAGCACAGCGTGGTGCTGATCCGTGGCGGAAGAGTTAAGGATCTGCCCGGTACCAGATATCATATCATCCGCGGCACGCTCGATACGGCAGGGGTTGCTAACAGAAAGCAGGCTCGTTCCAAATACGGCGCGAAGAGACCCAAAGAAGCAAAGAAGTAATCGGGTCGCTTGCAAGTCGGCTGTCGTCCTGCGACAGCATTGTACCACTAAACGGAACTAAGAAAAGTGTTGGAATTCTGTGATACAGATATAACAGCGCGAACACTTGGGGAAACACATGTGAGTACCGATGATTTATTTAAAAGCCAGAAATTTCTGGCCAAATTGATAAGGAGGGAAGAACCGTGCCAAGAAAAGGACATATTCAGAAGAGAGATGTATTGGCTGATCCTTTGTACAACAATAAGGTAGTTACCAAGCTTATCAACAACATCATGCTGGATGGTAAGAAAGGCGTAGCTCAGAAGATCGTGTACGGAGCATTTTCCAGAGTAGAGGAGAAGTCCGGCAAGCCGGCGCTCGAGGTATTTGAAGAGGCAATGAACAACATCATGCCTGTTCTGGAGGTAAAGGCGAGACGTATCGGCGGCGCTACCTATCAGGTACCTATCGAGGTGAGGGCCGACAGGCGTCAGGCTCTGGCTCTTCGCTGGCTGACCATGTTCTCTCGCAAGAGAAGTGAGAAGACCATGGAGGAGAGACTGGCCAACGAGATTCTTGACGCATCCAATAACACCGGAGCAGCAGTCAAGAGAAAAGAAGATATGCACAAGATGGCAGAGGCAAACAAGGCTTTTGCCCACTACAGATTCTAATCTTCTTTTGGATTTTCAGAATAATAATAGGAGGAGAAAATCTTGGCTGGAAGAGAATATCCACTTGAGAGAACCAGGAATATAGGTATTATGGCTCATATCGATGCCGGTAAGACCACATTGACCGAGCGTATCCTGTATTACACTGGCGTAAACTATAAGATTGGTGACACTCATGAAGGCACTGCTACCATGGACTGGATGGAGCAGGAGCAGGAGAGAGGCATCACCATCACATCCGCTGCTACGACCTGCCATTGGACCTTGGAAAAAGAGACCAAGCCCATGCCCGGCGCGTTGGAGCATCGTATCAACATCATTGACACTCCTGGCCACGTTGACTTCACGGTGGAGGTTGAGCGTTCCCTGCGTGTGCTGGACGGCGCGGTAGGCGTCTTCTGTGCAAAGGGCGGCGTGGAGCCTCAGTCCGAGAACGTGTGGCGTCAGGCTGACACCTACAATGTGCCTCGTATGGCTTTCATCAACAAGATGGACATCCTTGGTGCAAACTTTTACGGCGCAGTAGACCAGATCCGTAACAGGCTTGGCAAGAATGCCATTATCCTGCAGCTGCCCATCGGCAAGGAAGACGAATTCAAGGGGATCATCGACCTGTTTGAGATGAAGGCCTATATTTACAACGACGACAAGGGCGACGACATCACGGTCACCGATGATCTGGGCGACATGAAGGACGACGCAGAGCTGTATCGCAGCGAGCTGATCGAGAAGATCTGTGAGCTGGATGACGATCTGATGATGCAGTATCTGGAGGGCGAGGAGCCTTCCAACGAGGATATGAAAAAGGCGCTTCGCAAGGCGACCTGCGAGTGTCTTGCCGTTCCTGTCTGCTGTGGTTCTGCATACCGCAACAAGGGCGTTCAGAAGCTTTTGGATGCGATCCTGGAGTATATGCCCGCACCCACCGACGTACCGGATATCAAGGGTGTGGATCTGGACGGCAACGAGGTGGAGAGACACTCCTCCGATGAGGAGCCTTTCTCCGCATTGGCATTTAAGATCATGGCGGATCCTTTCGTAGGTAAGCTTGCGTTTATCCGCGTTTACTCCGGTACCTTAAACTCCGGATCCTATGTGCTCAATGCCACCAAGGACAAAAAGGAGCGCGTGGGACGTATCCTGCAGATGCACGCCAACAAGAGGGCCGAGCTGGATAAGGTATATTCCGGTGATATTGCGGCGGCCGTAGGTTTAAAGGACACCTCCACCGGAGATACTCTCTGTGATGAGCAGCATCCCGTGATCCTGGAGTCCATGGAGTTCCCCGAGCCCGTTATCGAGCTGGCCATCGAGCCCAAGACCAAGGCGAGCCAGGGCAAGATGGGCGAGGCTTTGGCGAAGCTGGCCGAGGAGGATCCTACCTTCCGCGCTCACACCGACAGCGAGACCGGCCAGACCATTATCGCCGGTATGGGCGAGCTGCATCTGGAGATCATCGTGGACCGTCTGCTGCGTGAGTTCCACGTGGAGGCAAATGTGGGCGCGCCCCAGGTTGCCTACAAGGAGGCGTTTACCAAGGCGGTGGATGTGGATTCCAAGTATGCAAAGCAGTCCGGCGGCCGCGGTCAGTATGGTCACTGTAAGGTGAAATTCGAGCCCCTGGAGGCAAACTGCGAGAAGTTTGAGTTTGATCCGAAGGCGAACGTCCTGATCAACGAGCCCCCTGTCCTTTTGTTCGAGTCTACCGTTGTGGGCGGTTCCATCCCCAAGGAGTATATTCCGGCGGTCGGCGAGGGCATCAAGGAGGCGGCACAGGCCGGTATTCTGGGAGGATTCCCGGTGTTGGGCGTACACGCAAACGTATATGACGGCTCCTATCACGAGGTCGACTCCTCTGAGATGGCTTTCCACATCGCCGGTTCCATGGCGTTCAAGGAGGCAATGCAGAAGGCGAGTCCCGTGCTTCTCGAGCCGATCATGAAGGTGGAGGTCACCATGCCGGAAGAGTACATGGGCGACGTTATCGGCGACCTGAACTCCCGACGCGGCCGTGTCGAGGGTATGGAGGATATCGGCGGCGGCAAGATGGTCAAGGCATTTGTACCGCTGGCAGAGATGTTCGGTTATTCCACCGATCTTCGCTCCAGGACACAAGGCCGTGGAAACTACTCCATGTTCTTTGAGAAGTACGAGCAGGTGCCCAAAAATGTACAGGAAAAGGTACTGGCTGCCAAAACGAAGTAATTCACTGTAATTTATTCAAAAATAACTTGAAAAACCTCAGATTATTTAATATAATCAGAAGTAGCCGAGTTATCGAGCGCGATAGGCGCGCAATAAAGAAAACTAATATTTTTCATTGTAAGGAGGACTGTAAGAATGGCTAAAGCTAAATTTGAGAGAAGTAAGCCCCATTGTAACATTGGTACGATCGGACACGTTGACCATGGTAAGACGACCCTGACCGCTGCGATCACCAAGACCCTGAATGCAAGACTTGGTACCGGCGAGGCCGTTGCTTTCGATATGATCGACAAGGCTCCCGAGGAGAGAGAGCGTGGAATCACCATTTCCACCGCACACGTTGAGTATGAGACCGAGAAGAGACACTATGCGCACGTTGACTGCCCGGGCCACGCTGACTATGTAAAGAACATGATCACCGGTGCCGCACAGATGGACGGCGCTATCCTGGTGGTTGCTGCTACCGATGGCGTTATGGCACAGACCAAGGAGCACATCCTTCTGTCCCGTCAGGTGGGCGTACCTTATATCGTTGTATTCCTGAACAAGTGTGACATGGTAGACGATCCTGAGCTGATCGAGCTGGTTGAGATGGAAGTTACCGAGCAGCTGGAGGAGTACGGCTTTACGGATTGCCCTATCGTCAAGGGTTCCGCTCTGAAGGCTCTGGAAGATCCTTCCGGAGAGTGGGGCGACAAGATCCTTGAGCTGATGCACACCGTTGACGAGTATATTCCGGATCCTCAGCGTGACACTGACAAGCCTTTCCTTATGCCTGTTGAGGACGTGTTCACCATCACCGGTCGTGGTACCGTTGCTACCGGCCGTGTGGAGCGTGGTGTGCTGAACCTGAACGATGAAGTTGAGATCATCGGTATCAAGGAGGAGAGCAAGAAGACCGTTGTAACCGGTATCGAGATGTTCCGCAAGCTGCTGGATCAGGCACAGGCCGGCGACAACATCGGCGCTCTGCTTCGTGGCGTTCAGAGAACCGAGATCGAGAGAGGACAGGTCGTAGCCAAGCCCGGCACCGTTACCTGCCACAGGAAGTTTACCGCACAGGTATACGTTCTGACCAAGGATGAGGGCGGCCGTCACACTCCTTTCTTCAACAACTATCGTCCTCAGTTCTACTTCAGAACCACCGACGTTACCGGCGTCTGCAACCTGCCTGCCGGCACCGAGATGTGTATGCCTGGCGACAACGTTGAGATGACCATCGAGCTGATCCATCCCATCGCTATGGAGCAGGGTCTTACCTTTGCTATCCGTGAGGGTGGCAGAACCGTGGGTTCTGGCAGGGTTGCTACTATCATTGAGTAATTATAACTTATTCAGTAAATTCAAGGCTTTCGGGGTTTTCTCCGAAAGCCTTT
>CANRLX010000121.1 GCA_947631615.1 uncultured Acetatifactor sp. | reverse complement strand
TTGGCCAATTTTTGAAAGTTGTTTATTGCAGCAAGGATAAAAGCGGCCTGCTGTGGATAAAAGTACGGAAACTCAAGGTCCGTCCCGTCTTGACTTTTGAGCTCGGGGGGGGGTAAAATGTATTGCACACCGATTTTGGGGACAGCGATTTTGGAAGCTGCCCGTTGGGTCGCGTCAGAGAAAGGAGATACCTAAGATGAAGAATAAGATAAAAATAGGGGTGGGCCTTTTGGTGGCCGGTCTGCTTCTGGCCAACCTTTCAGAGCTCATGGTAGTTACCCGGGCGAACGCGCCGGAGGCTGTGAGCGACAATGATATGACGGAGGAGCAGCCGCCGCAGAGCGGTACTTTAGAGAGCGGTGATCAGCCGCAGGACGAACCGGACAGCGCTCCCCAAAGCAATGTTCAGCCCCAGGATGAAACGGTCGGGGAGGGGGATCATATCCTGCCGATTGCGGATATGGAAATGGCGGACACTACGCCGCCCCAGCTGACAGGGCTCTTTTTGAGTGCGGACACGGTTTCGACGCCCAATAGTCTGGAAGTGGTGATAGAGGGCACGGATGATGTCTCGGGGCTTGATCATTCATCGGTCTATTTTACCGATACGGCGACAGGGAGAGAACTGCAAGCTTTTTTATCCGCTTATTACGTCGATGAAACCACTTTTCAAAAGGTATATTACGATGACGGAAAACTGCACGGAACCATTGAGACAACGCCGTATACCTTGAGCGGAACCTATCTGCTGTCGATGGTGTCTCTGTACGATCAGGCCGGAAATGAGATCGATCTTTACGGAGCGGCAGATATGGGAGTGTATGAAGAGATGCAGGCGTATCATCCGGAGTGGGCGATGCCGGAGGCCTATGCGCATCTTGGCTTCACCGTCACAAACGACGGGACGGCGGATATCACCGGGCCGGTCTTGCAGGATATTTCCTTGAGCAGGACCTCTGTGGAGGCGCCGGCTGTCGTGGAGATCACGGTGAGCGCAGAGGACAATGTATCCGGAGTCAGGTATGGATGGATCGTTTTTAGGGATAAGGATACGAACAGAGGATTTCCGCAGCTTGCGTTGTCATTGGAGTATTTTGATTCCGCCACCAACTCATATGTGCCCTATCCGGACGGGAAGCTGCACGGCGAGCTGGAAATATCCCGATATACGGCAGCGGGCTTTTATGGGATTGAAAGCTTTTGTCTCGTTGACCAGGAGGGAAATAGTACGATATTGTATGGAGCGAGCAATTCCAATTATGAGGGATATCAGCAGAACCTGCCCGAGGAGCTGCTGCCGGAGCCCTATGCGCATATGGGGATCCAGGTTCAAAACGAGGATGTCAAAGAAGAGCTGACGCTGTCCCTGGCCAGTCCCGATCTGGCGGATCAGATCAAAGGGACGGCGGATAACGCTTCCCTTACGATAGACTGCGCCGGCGTAAACACGCTTCCCAAGGAGGTACTGGACGCGTGCAGGGGAACGGGAAGAAAACTTTCCCTGAACTGCATCGACGTCTGCTGGGAGCTGGAGGGAACCGATATTCAGGATGCCAAGGATATCGATTTGAGCGTGGGGATCAATTATCTGTCCAAAATACAGGGATCCTTTGCGAGATCCGTCAAGGAACTGGTGGGCGATGCGGACACAGTGCTCCTTCGGTTTGCGGATAACGGCGTTCTGCCGTGCAAGGCCAAAATCCGTGTGAAGGCAGATTATGCTATGAGGAAATATCTTGGCAATGGGGCTTTGTTCGTCTATTATTTTGACGAGGCGGAGCACAGGCTGGTGCCGATCGCGGCGGATGTTACACTGACTCCGGACTACTATATTGAATTTGAGATCGAACACTGCAGTCATTATCTGATCACCAATGAGGCGAAGGCAGGAGAGACGGACAGCTTCGTTTCCTCCAACTCCGATGGCGGCGATTCCGATGACGCGGAGGATGCGGATGAGGCGGAGGATGCGGATGAGACGGCGGCAGCCGACGAGAAGGCGGCTTCCCCTGTGATAACATCCCCCAAGACCGGAGAGGAAGCCTCCGTCGCCGGATATCTGGCGGCCGCAGCCGTTTTTGCGGCCGGAGTCACACGTATTTTTTCAGGGTCAGCCTTACGGCGTCGGGACCGGAGGACAGCTCGGTAAAGTAACTCTTGATCCGGCCGGCCAGACCGGCGGTTATCAGATCCACCCCGAATATCTTTTGGTTTCTCAAAAGCCCGTCCAGCCTGGAGAGATCCTTCCCTCTGTCGTCCAACGCGTAACCGGACACAAAGGGGCGGACCTCTCTTAACAGGGGATCCGGACTGATTTTCATTTTTTTCCCATGGTCGTCCATCCCCATGAGATACCGCAGCCAGCCTGCGATCACCAAAGGAATCATTTTCAGGTCCCCTGCAGAGAGCAAGGGATCTTTTTCATAGGCCCGGATCGTCTCGCCAAAGCAGAGGGCAAGCTTTCGGGAGAGGCCGGAGGCGAGCTCCTGCGGGGTGTCCGGCAGGAAGGGGTTGGGGAGCCGTTCGTCCAGTACGGCGGTCAGAAAGGAGGCGGGGCTTACGATGCCCGGGTCGTCCGCCACCGGAAGCCCTTCCCGGACGCCGATGCGTTCCGCGAGCCTGCGCAGATGGGGGTCCCGCATCTCGTCCGCAATGCGGCTAAAGCCCAGGAGGCATCCGAATATGGCGAGCGCGGTCTGAAGCGGGCCGAGGCAGGAGCAGACCATCATTTTTTCGATTTTGTCTAGGGTAGTCCGGTCGGTGAACAGGACGCCGCCCTTTTCCAAGGGGGGCCTTCCGTTCGGGAAGGAGTCCTCCATCGCCAGGCACTCAAACTTTTCCGCGTTGACAAAGGGGACCACAGGGGTATTGCGGGAAGTGAGTATGGGGTCCAGCCCGTCGATCCCGTCCATTGCCAGAAGCGCCTCCACCCGCGCGTCCGGTTTCGGGGCGATCTTGTCGAGCAGCGCCCTGGGGAAGGACACCTTGGAGGGGTCGCGCACATAGTCCCAAAAGGCGGCGTCGGCCACCCCTTTTTCCGCCCAGGATCGGGCAAACCGCTCCACGGAATTTTGGAGCTGTATCGCGCTTTGGGGACGTCCCTCTGTGCTGACCATGGCGATGGGAAGCGCGCCGCACCGGTAGCGCGCATAGAGCAGGGAAGCCACCTTCCCCATATAGCTTTTCGGCTGCCCGGGGCCTGCTTCCAGATCGGAGGCGACGAGGCGTGAGACGGAGGGGGACAAAGGCGCGGCGGCTTCGGGACAGACGTCCTGCGCGCCGCCGAAGCTTGCAATCTGCAGAGACGGCTTGGAAAAAATCGCCTTCAGGCGGCCAAACTGCCCTTCGTTTCGGCTGTCCAGGATCAGCGTCTCCACGATGCTTCCGAGGATCGTCTTTTCCACCGAGCGGTCCGCGTTTAAGGTTGCCAGAATATTCAGGCCGTTGTGAGGGCGAAGGCCCTTCTCCATAATCTCATAGTCGAGCCCTTCCGCGGCGATCAGTCCCACATCCAGCACATTGTCGTTTAAGAGCCGCTGCACCAGTCCGGTCAGTAGGGAGCGGAAGGTGTTGTCCGTCCCAAAGTGGATCCAGACGGGACGCGTCAGGGTATTCTCTTTTATTTTGTCGTAATCAAAGCGCGGGAGACGGTAGCCTGCCGCCGTAAATGCGGCGTATTCCTCCCGTATGCTGTTCCATGTCAATTCCATTTTCTGTACTCCCGTTTTCTTTGAACACAGTATTCCCTGTTTCCGTTAAAAATAGTAAACATAGATTTGGAAAGAATTTTCATATTTTTTGAAAAAATAGAAGAAAAACCTGACAGAGAGGCCCAAGGGCGCTCTGCCAGGTTTTTTTGCCGTGTCCGGCGGCTCAGCCGGGCTCCGCGATCCGGCTCACCCCCACATAGATCTCCGAGATCTCGTACCAGGTGGCATAGTCGGTGACGCCGGTCTGAGGGAGGTTGAAGACGCGCTGGAACACCCGCACTGCCTCCGCCGTATCCGGACCGTAGATGCCGTCCGCCGTCAGGGTCGGGATGGCGGGATAGTTTCTGGCAATGCGGTTTAACTGGTTCTGGAGCTGCCTGACCTTCTCGCCGGAGGAGCCGATGCCGAGATCGTAGCCGGGGAAGGAGGAGGGCACGCCGGAAATGGCTTCCGCCGTGTTGATAAACATATCGCTGCCGTAGTAGTAGCGTATGATCTCAATGGCGGAGTAGCCTTCGTCCCCCAGGTACTTGGAGCCCCATTGGCTCAAGCCCTTGCAGGTCACGCGGTTCCCGTCGCAGTAGGAGGTGAAGATGGGCTGCCGGACCCCGGGGCGGGACAGGTAGTTGGCGAACACGGTGTCTACCAGCACGTCGATATTCTCATAGATATTGCGCCCGTAGACCCATTTCTGATCGTAGGCGGTGGATGAGGTGATCGTGAAATTGTAACCCTGGTTGCGATACCACTCCGTGTAGACCCGATTGAGCGTAAAGGACATGATGACCAGGATGTTGGCGTAGAGAGCGCTTTCCGGCCAGGTGCTGTAGACCTCGCAGGAAGCCACGTTTTTGATGTAATCCTTGTAGCGCACCCAGTAGTTTTGGGCGGTGGAGTCGGTCGGGACGCCGTCGTGCACGATGATGTATTCCGGTATGACCACACGGCTCAGGACGATCTCGCCGCTCTCGTCCATGGGTTTGATCTCCTCCTCGGGGATCTTTGGGGGATAGTCCCCGAAAAGCGTGTGGGCGGGAATGTTCACATAGTCCTCCCCGCCCTCCGTGTCCGGAAGCGGATTCATGCGGATGGGCTGCAGAGACAGCTCGTTTGCAAGGATTTCGGAGCCGGACACCAACACCGGCTCGTAGCCCTCCGCCGTGACGGAGATGTTGTACTCGGAGTAGGGTTGGGCGTCCGGCTCCGGCTGTAGGGACAATTCCAGAGGGGGAGCGGGCAGCTCCACCGTGGGAGTCTGTCCGGAGCTGTCGGTGACAAGCTCCGTCAGAGGAGCGCCGGGGTCGCCGGTGTACGATACGGAAACGGAAGCGCCCTCCACCGGAATCATTCCCAGAGAGGAGACGACGCTTATTTTGAGAGAGCCTGAATCTGGCATAAGATAACGATCCATTCCTCGGTTTGTCAATGTATATCCTATGCGTTTTGGGCAAAAATGTGCCTGTCAGGCCGTATGTCATATTTTTTGAAAAAAAGGGATTGACAGAAATCGGGGGGGCAGTGTATTATTGTATTACAGACACAGTACAATAGAACAGAAGGACAGTACATTACAAAAAGAAAGGAAGAGGTGTATGGCATGGAATCTGGATTCTGACAGGCCCATTTATCTGCAGCTTGTGGAAAGGCTTCAGCTGCAGATCGTATCCGGACAGTATCCCAAGGGCGCAAAGCTGCCCAGTGTGCGCGAGCTCGCCGCGGAGGCCGCGGTGAATCCCAATACGCTGCAGAAGGCGTTTGCGGAGCTGGAGCGAAGCGGCCTGGTGAACACGCAGCGCACCAGCGGCCGCAATGTCACGGAGGACGAGGCGCTGATCGAGGAGCTCAGAAGGAAGCTCGCAAAGGAGAGCGCGGGGGAGTACCGTGACAGGATGCAAAAGCTCGGCTATGCCGGAGAGGATGCGATCGAATTTCTGAGACAGTCAATGCAGTGACCGGACGCGGCATTGTCCGGGCCGGAATTACCATGTGCGTGGAGACGCACGGAAATGAGGATGAATATGAATGATTTTGTAGAGATCACCAATCTGTCCAAGAGCTATGACGGGAAAAGAAACGCGGTCGACAATCTTACCCTGACATTGCAAAAGGGCAGGATCATCGGTCTTTTGGGACCGAACGGGAGCGGCAAGACCACGCTGATCAAGATGATGAACGGCCTGCTTTGGCCGGACCGGGGGGAGATCCGGATCGGCGGGCAGAGCGTCGGCATCGACACCAAGGCGAGGGTGTCGTATCTGCCGGATCGGACGTATCTGGCAGGCGGCCTGCGGGTTTCGGAGACTTTGGAGTTCTTTCGGGACTTTTATGAGGACTTTTCCGTACAGAAGGCGCAGGATATGCTGGAGAGCCTGCACATCGATCCGTTGATGAAGATGAATCAGCTCTCCAAGGGCATGAGGGAGAAGGTACAGCTGATCCTGGTGATGAGCCGCAGCGCGGATCTGTATATCCTGGATGAGCCCATCGCCGGCGTGGATCCGGCGGCCAGGGATTACATCCTCCGGACGATCATCAACAACTACAATCCGGAGTCTGCGCTGCTGATCTCCACCCATCTGATAAGCGATATTGAGAAGGTGCTGGACGAGGTGGTCTTTCTCCGCGAGGGCAGGATGGTGCTCCATTCCTCCACGGACGATATCCGCGGGGAGTTTGGCAAATCGGTGGACGACTATTTCAGGGAGGTGTTTGCATGTTAGGTAAGCTGATCAAATATGAATGGAAAAATACGTCGAGGGTATGTGTCATCACGCTGCTTGCGCTGATAGGGATCACTCTCATGGGGGTCCTGTACTATATGTCGCCGCTGTGGAACGGCCTTTTAGACTCCGGCTATTTTGATGAGACGGCTCTGGTTCCTATCCTGAGCGGGGTTGCCAGCCTCGTTCTCTATATCCTGGTGGTGGTCGGCGCGGAGTACGGGGTGTTTCTGTTTCTGCTGATCCGTTTTTACAGGAGCATGTACACGGAGGAGGGGTATCTGACCCACACGCTTCCGGTCACACAGCATCAGCTCCTGCTCAGCAAGATTTTGGTGAGCGGAGGCTGGTATCTTTTGAGCGAGATCGCCGCGATGGCATCGCTGTTTGTGCTGCTTTGCGTCTTTTTCCACGGGGCCTTCCCCGAGGATATGGCTTTGTCGCTGGGGCAGTGGAAGACGCTGTTTTCCATGATATCACGGCGGAGCGGGATCCATCTGGCGGGATATGCCGCAGTGCTGGCTTTCGTTCTTCTGCTGGGGCCCTTTTTGGGAGTGTGCTTGTATTTCTGCGGGATCACGCTGGGACAGCTGGCAAAGAACCACAAGGGGCTGATGGCCATTGTGGGCTGCATCGCCGTGTACCTGGTCAACCAGATCGTCCTCTTTGTGGTACAGTGCGTTCTGCTTCTGGGGCAGGTTACGGCCGGTGTGGTAGGAGGAAAGTCCGTCGTCGGGATAATGCAGCCGGCCTCTTACGTGGTCATGCTGATCGTGCAGGCGGCGATGGGAGTTGGCGCGTATTTTCTGACCCACTATATTGTCAGCAGGAAGCTGAATCTGAACTAAAATGATTTGCCCTACACCTGAAAGTTTGATATAATACATCTGTACTATGGAATCATTTTGGACAAAAGCGGGTGAGTACGGATGTATGAAATTATCGACCGGATCTTAGGAGGGAATTTTGATTACGAAAACAGCTCCCTTGATTTTTCATGCACCAAGATCGACCTCTCCCTGTCCAGGGGAATGATTTATGAAGGCTCCTTTCACATCCGTTCCATCTCCGGCAGGATCACCGAGGGCTATGTGGTGACCTCCGATCTGAGGATGGAATGTCTGACGCCTGAGTTTTCGGGAAGCAGCGCGGAGATCGCGTACCGCTTTCACGGGGAACACATGGAGGAGGGCGATGTGATCAAGGGGTCTTTTTCTATTATCAGCAATCACGGGGAGTATTATCTGCCCTATGTGGTGGTCATGGAACACACCGTCCTGCAGTCCTCCATCGGAAATATCAAGAATCTCTTCCACTTTGCCAACCTGGCAAAGAGCAACTGGCAGGAGGCGAAGACTCTGTTTTATTCGCCGGAGTTTTCCCGTATTCTCGTGGGAAACGACGCGGGCTATCTGGACAGCTATCGGGGCCTGTCCGTCTACCCGGGCAACGGGCAGAACATGGAGGAGTTCCTGATCCAGGTAAACAAAAAGCAGAAGGTGGAGTATCTGGTGGAGGAGAGGGAGCTTACGGTCTCGCTGTCCCCCGGGCCTTACGAGGTGACGGAGCGCGAGCTTTCGATCGTGCGAAGCGGCTGGGGGTATACCTTCCTGAAGGTGGAGTGTGAGGGCGATTTTCTCTTTACGGAGAAGCAGGTGATCACGGACGACGATTTTTTGGGAAACCGCTTTTCGCTTCCGGTATTTTTTGACGGCAGCCGATGCCGGAAGGGCAGGAATTATGGCGCTGTGCGCCTGTCCAATCCGTACCTTTCCCTGACCGTCTGCGTGGAGGCAAGGCTGGGAGAGAAAAACGCCGCCTCCCAGGAGCTTTCGAGGAAGCGGCTCACGGTGCAGCTTATGGAGGTTTACCAGGCGTTTCGTCTGCGCAAGATCAGCGCGTCCCGCTGCGCCTCCGTCACGGTGCCGGGCGCATCGGCCGCCCCGCTTCC
>CANRLX010000120.1 GCA_947631615.1 uncultured Acetatifactor sp. | reverse complement strand
GCAAAGCGGCGGAATGAGAGGCGTTATGAAAAAGGCGGCAGGGGCATTCTGTGCTCTGTTGAGGGGGATATTCTTTGCAGGCTTCAGCGTCCAGATTGTCCTTGGGTCTGTCTGGATGTGCGCAAATTTTATAGAGGTTCAGCAATTCGGGCAGCCCGAGGGGTTTCTTTATCCCTGGCTCGTTAGCTTGCTGGGAGAGGCGCCCCAGGTCTTGTATCTTTTTCAGCTTTGCCTGGCGGGATATGCGGGGTATGAGCTTTTAAAGCCTGTCCTTCCGGACGGGAGGGCGTGGCGTGTCTGGTACGTGCTGGCGCTACTGACCGTGCCCGTGGCCATGCAGTGTCATCTGGCGCTGCTTCCCTGTTCCTTTGTGGGCTCTCTGTTACTGCTGGAGCTTGCTTGCTTCAGAAATGCAGTGTACGGGAAAGGAAAAGGCGGATTTCGAGCGCTTACAGGTGCGGGATTCTGTTGGGCTGCGCTTGTGCTGCTCTTGCCGGAGTATGGCTGGCTGGGCCTGCTGCTGCCGGCGTTTACATTCCTGGTACAGCTTCCGCATCTATGGAGAGATCTCCGGCGCCTGGCGTATGGTATCCTGTTGTTTGCCGCTTTGAGCGGAATCGTTGCGGTATGCGGGACGCTGACGAATAAGATGGAGGAAACCCATGGGACATTCTGGTTTTCCATGGCGCATCGAATGTCATGGCCGACGATCTGGCAGGATTCCGAATACTGGCCACAGGAGCTGCTGGAGCGGATTTCCGGGGAGACAATCTGGGAAACTGCTTATCTGCCGGACAATATGGAGCGGCTTCTGAAGCCGGCGGTAGAAGACGCAGTGGGGAAAGAAAAGGCGCCGGAGTATTATCGGACAATGGCGGATATTGCTTACCATCTGCGCAGGCCGAGAATCGTCCGTCAGATAGGCTGGGATATCCTGATCTATGCGGCGCCTTTGGCGGTGCTGCAGGAGCAGTTTAAGGGCATAGGATATGATTCCTGTTCCGGCAAAAATTACGAGATCATGGGGAGGGAACATCCCGTCTTGACAAAATATTATTTAAATTATGGCTGCTGGTGGTTTGTGACGGCGGCTATGTGTACTGCACTGTTCCTGATATCCGCGGCAGTATCCGGGGAAGCACGGTTGCAAAGAAAAAGCCTGCTCTCTGGAGCAGGATGTCTTGTTTCCTGCGGTGTGCTTCTGATCTACTATGTGATGCGGGGTGCCGGCATAGCCGATTATAAGCTTACGCTGGCGGTATCCGCCCTATGGACGGTGGGGTCGCTTTATTGTATGGGGAGGCGGCGGTTGTGAAAGAGACGCAGGATAATCGGGAAAAAGGAAACAGGCTTTGGTTCTGGCTGGGATTGGTCGCGGTATTGGCCGCCGCTTTACCGTATCTTATTCTGGGGGAAAATGCCGTCTTTACCTATCACGATCAGCTGGACGGAGAACTGATTGCATATCTGCTTCAGGCAAGACACCTGTTTCAGGGGGATGTTCTGCCTGAATTTATGGGAGGCATGTCAAAAACAGCCCTGACGATGCCGGCACCGCTGGAGGTGCTGCTGTTTTTGGGAGGAGACGGTTGTATCGGCCTGACGGTCATGATGATCACCGGCAGATTTGTGGGATACCTGGGCATGTATCTGCTGTGCAGAGAGACGGTGAGGGAATCCTGGATCGCCGCATTGTTTGGCGTATTATATGCATTCCTTCCCTTCCTGCCGGTTTACGGCCTGTCACAGTACGGCATTCCGCTTCTTTTCTGGTGCTTTCTGCAGCTGAAAAATCGGCGTCACCTTCTCGGGGCGTTTTTCTATACGGCGCTGTATACCATGTGTTCTTCTTTGGTTCTGGTGGGATTTGGCTTGCTGGGAATGGGCGCGGTTTTTCTCATCTGGAGACTTTTTCGGAAATGCAGAGGTTCTCTTTTGCTTCCGTTCGCGGCGTGGACCCTGATGCTGGTTTTGTATGCTGTGGAAAATTTTCGCCTTCTCCGGCAGCTGGCCGATGGGGGAGAATTGTCCCACAAGGCCGAATATATTTTGCACCCCGCTCCTTTTTTTGGTACTTTCGCGGGTGGCGTTTTGTCTGGCGGGCAGCATAGTCAGGATTTGCATGTCTGGATTTTGGCGGCGGCTTTAATTGTGGCTGTTGCCTGGCTGATAAGAGGCAGGATGAAAAAGGGATCCCTGCGGGGCACCGAGGAAATAAGACTGCTGCGGACCATGGCATTTTGTCTGTGCTGCAACTGCTTTTTTGCTTTCGTTTCAGCTCTTTGGCAGAGCGGGCCCGGTATAGCATTGCGCAGCCGGCTGTCTGTATTCGGCGCTTTTCAACTGGACAGGCTTTTGTGGATAGCGCCTTGTCTCTGGTATCTTCTGGGGGCCTGTGGGGCCGCGCTGGTCTGGAGGTGGCTTTTGCAGCCTGGCCTGCGGCCTGCCGGTGTGGTGCTTGCGCTGTCCGGAACGCTGGCGGTATGCTTCACGGGCATACAGCTTTTGCTTGGCAGTGATGTAAAATCCAATTTGCAGAAACTATTGCATCCTGACTATCCGGCGCTTAGTTTTTGCGATTATTATGCGATTGGTGTCATGGAACAGGTAGAGTCGTTCCTGCATCAACAGACCGGGCTTGCGCAGGAGGAATACCGGGTAGTCAGTCTGGGAATTGATCCCGCGGCCGCATTATATCACGGTTTTTACTGCCTGGACGGATATTCCAACAATTATCCGGCTGCGTACAAGCATGCGTTTCGGAACATTCTTGTCCCTGAACTGGAAAAAAGCGACTATCTGCGGGAATACTTTGATGATTGGGGCAACCGATGTTATTTATTCAGTTCGGAGATTCCGGGATATTATACTGTGGGAAAAACCGGATTTTGTTTCCAGGATTATGAGTTGGACACGAAAGCGTTGCGTGATATGGGGGGAAGGTTTCTGCTATCCGCAGCTTATATCATGAATGCACAGGATCAGGGCCTGCGGTTGCTCAGGGAGGAGCCTTTTGAGACGCAGGAGAGCTATTATCGGATATTTGTGTATGAGGTGCAATAGAGAACGGTTAAAGAAAGGGTGTAGGAAATTTGGCAGTAAAGATATTTATTCTTGCCGCACTTTTGCTTTTGGCCCCGACGGTGGTGGGCGGCCTCACGGCGGGTATGGACAGCGATATCATGCAGAACAGATCGGCTGTCCTTTTTCGCTGGGCCGGCGGCCAGATGATCTTGTGGGCCGGCTTTCAGGTCATTTGTGTACCAATGATTTTGGCGCAGCGGCATTTTACAGAGGTTGTGGTGCTGTATTCCGGATATACGGCGGTAATGGTGCTCCTGGCCCTGGCCGTGGAGATCCGGCGCAGGAAAAGAGGGCAGACAGTAAAGCGGTCCGGCGGTCTTTTTCAGAAAAAGGACCGCACCTGCATCCTGCTGTGGGTGTGCGCGGCAGCGCTTCTTTTGCTACAGCTGGTTCAGGCGGTCCGTCTGGCTTATGCAGACGGGGATGACGCTTATTATGTCGCAGTGTCATCAATCACGGAAAATGCAGATACCATGTACTTAAAGCTTGCCTACACCGGAGGCGGCACTAACGTGAACATTCGGTACGGGCTGGCACCGTTTCCTGTTTGGATCGCATATCTGGCCCGTGTAAGCGGAATCCGTACAGTCAGTGTGGCACATGTGGTTTTGCCGACAGTGTTGATCCTCATGACCTATGTAATCTATTTCCTTTTGGGCAGAAGGCTTTTGGCGGGAAGGGAACGGTATCTGCCGTTGTTTATGATCTTCACGGAGCTTCTGGTGCTTTTTGGGGATTATTCCTTTTATTCTGCGGCAAATTTTATGCTGGCCCGAAGCAGGCAGGGAAAAGCCGCGCTGGGCAATATTATCTTTCCGATGCTGCTGTTGCTTTTGTTTATGATGATGGAGAGACTTTCGGAGCAAAAAAAGAGCCGGGCGGCGGATTGGCTCCTTTTGTGCTGTACTATGACGGCGGGGTGTCTATGCAGCACCATGGGAACCTTTTTGACCGTTTTGCTCGTGGCGCTGACCGGACTTTGTGCCGCTGTCTGTTATCACAGTTGGAAGGTGCTTTTGCCTGTAGCACTGTGCAGTATTCCCTGTGGGGGTTTTGCACTGCTTTATCTGATGGCCTGATATGCGCAGAAAAACGGCGCGGAAATGGGGTGAAATAGGGAGATGAATCCTGCGGGTGAAATGATCTGGAGCTATATGGGAACGGGGCTGATCGTTATGTGGTTTTTGTTTTCTTTGATCTATTTGTTTCTGAGGGAGAAAAGAAAGCCGGTCCGGATCCTGTTTCTTTATGTCCCCGTTATTCTGCTGCTATTGTTTTTCAACCCGCTGATCTTCAGGCTTGCGGCCCAATCTATGGGGAACGAAATCCTGTACCGTATATTGTGGCTTTTGCCTGTGACTGTGGTCATTGCTTATTCCTGTGTTCTGTTCTGCGGGAATCTCACCGGGAAAATGCGCGGAAAGGCTGCTGTCCTGGCGGCGTTTTTGATCGTTATGTCTGGAAAGTGGATTTACGGAAACGAATATTTCTCAAAGGCAGACAACCTGTATCATATGCCGGACAGTGTAGTTCATATCTGTGACGCTATCGAGGTGCCTGGACGGGAGGTCATGGCAGCGTTCCCGTTGGAACTGGTGCAGTACGTGCGGCAATATTCGCCGGTAGTCTGTATGCCCTACGGACGTGAAGTGCTGTTGGGTGTATATGATGAAATGTTTGAAGTGATCAACGCAGACATAATTGACTTGAAGGAATTGATCCCCTTGACGAGGGAGAGAATGTGCCATTATGTGGTGCTGTCTAAGGAGCAGATAATAAAAGGGAACACGGAAGACTACGGCTGGGAACGGTTTCTGGAGACAGACGGCTATGTCATCTATCGGGACACGGAAGTTCCACTCGAGATTCCAAAGCTATGAACTCTATGAAGATAGAGTCATCCTGGGATCAGTTGTAGTAATTTAGCGCGTAAATGAAACGGTCTGCAGCCCGCTTTCGGCCTTCCAGATTCAAATGGATGTTGTCGGTAAGATACTGTCCGGCATTGTCTTCTGTGACTGTAATATAAAGATTGTCCACAAAGGTAACGCCAAGATCATAGCAGGTGGCGAACTCTTTGTTGAAATACGTCGAGAGATAGTGCTGGCCGTAGGTCTGAATGTCGCTGCTGATATATTCTCCGTTTTCATCTATGCCGAACGCATAGGTTGGCGACATGACGATGATGCGGATATGCGGGGAGTTTCCCTGCAGCAGTTCTATGCTGGCCTGAAGGTTGCCGGTAAACTGCGTGATGTCAGTCGCGTTCGCGTCGTTATACATCTCGTGGCCCATCAGGTAATCCGTGCCGTCGTACATAAAAGCCACCACATCTATGGTGTTCATGTCAAGCGTGGAAAGGGTTTCAAAAACTTCCCGTGCCTCCGGAGGAATCGTGTCCCCTAAGGATCTGGCAGCATCCTCATAATAAAAGTCAATGGCATCTGTGTACGTCAGGGTGCAAAGCCAGTAGGGCGTGTATGCATCCATGGGGGAAAGCGCGGCATTAAACGTTGTCTGCTGCGCCGCCATATAGCTGCCGGAGACGGAGCAGTTGATCACATTGGCGCCGGTGCGCTCTGCAATCATATTGGCAAGTCCGTCGCTGGAATCTCTGTCGTCAGAAAAGGGGGAATTGCCAAGGAGTAGAATATTCACTTCCCCGTCCCGGTCCGCCGGTATGATCTGGCCGTTTTCGTCCAGCAGAGGAAAGATCGTATCAAACTCAGAGTCGTAGTCGGAAGAACCCTCCCCGTCTTTAAAGATATCCTCCTGCGAAATAAAATTGCCGTAGGTAAAGATACGGTAAACGATGAGGGAGACTGCAACGGCAGCTGTAAGGATGAGTGCAGCATGCATGATCTTGTGCTTGTTGAACGAAAAAACGTGTCTGTCTGACGGTTGGACGGCGGGATCCGCTTGATTGTCCGCGGCGTCTATAGCGTCTTCCGCCTTATCAAATTCGCCGGTATCCAGATCAAGAATCCTGATGTCTGGAATCCTGTGATGCCGGGTTTCTCCGTTTGTCTGTTGGTGCTCCCTGGTTTCTTTCATAAATCCTCTCATTCCGATGTGTGCGGATAAATATCGGACACATCGCTTGAAATTTATTTTACTATTATCATTTCCAAAAGTCCATATGATTAAGTAGAATTAAAAAGATTTAAGAAATTATGAAGAAATCCGCTTCCGGCTTGAAGGAAGCCCTATCAGATGTTATAATGTTACAAAAATGTTAAGTTTACAGTCTGTTGTGAAATAGTATGACGGAATAAAAAGGTGGGAGATCCGGCATGAAAAAGTTTTTTAACCGTGTGAAGAGGCCCGTTCAGGACTGGGAAGATTGCGATGAGAGTGATTTTGACTGGGACGGTCTGGAGCAGAGTGCGGAAGAAGAAATCTGTTATGAAGAGGGGGCTGCAGACGCGGAATCTGCCGAAGTGCCTGGAGAGTATGATGATGCCGTGTATGCAGAGACAGGGCATATAGAGGAGCCAGCGTATACGGCAGAGACAGGGTATACAGAAGAGCCAAATTATAGGGAAGAGATAGGGTATACAGAGGAGCCAGGGTATGCGGAAGAGCCAGAGTATAGGGAAGAGATAGAGTATACAGAGGAGCCAGGGTATGCGGAAGAGCCAGAGTATGCAGAAGAGCCAGAGTATGCAGAAGAGCCAGAGTATGCAGAAGAGCCAGAGTATAGGGAAGAGATAGAGTATACAGAGGAGCCAGGGTATACAGAAGGGACACAGTATACAGAGGGGACAGAGTATAGGGAAGAGCCAGGGTATACAGAGGAGCCCGAGTATACGGAAGAGCCAGGGTATACAGGAGAGACGAAGTATGCAGAAGAGATAGAGTATGGGGAAGAATATGAGGAAATATATGCAACTGTCCCGGAGGAAGCTGCTGCGTATCAGGAGACGGAAGAACCGGTAGAAAATGTCTCGTCCGGGGTGAATGAGGAATATGACGGCGCACCGGAAAATCCGGTCTATGAGGAACTGCCAGAGTCCGGGGAATATGACTGGCAGGAAGAAATGGAAGGAGATCTTGCAGCAGACGACGGCGGTGAGGAGATGGATGAGGAATCTGCCGAATCTGCCTATTCTTTTGAAAAACAGGCCAGAAATGTGAGAAGTCCAAAGAAAGACCGGAATGTTCGCGGGGGGAAGTCTTCAGGGAAATTCTGGAACAGGTTAGCCCATGCCGGAGCGATGGACAAGCTTATTCTGGGTGCGGGCGCGGCGGTATTGATTTTCGCGGTCATAACAGGGGGTGTTTACCTTTTTTCCAGAATGAAAATGCGGCAGATATCCGCTTTTAGCAGCATCGGGACCCAGCTGGACCATATTGACCTGATCGGGGAGACGGGGCTGCTTGCCGTGGCCGATGCTCAGCTTGCCAAAATGGAGGCAGCCGATATCGTATCTGATAACCAGCAGGAGCAGGAGGGTGGCGAAGACCAGACTCCTGACTATCAGGAAGAGGAATATAAACGGGATGTTCACGTGGTCATGGAATTTGTATCTATCCAGAAGGATCTGAAAATTAAGTTTGTGAATGAGAAGACGGGAAAACTGGTTGCCAATGTGCCGTTTGCCGTGAATGTAACCGGTCCGGACGGTAAAAAATTGTTCTGGTCCGATGACGATATGGACGGCGTCATTTATAAAAAGGATATTGCCGCTGGAAATTATACGGTGACGATGGAGACGCTCACGGATGAGAGATATGCGGGCTTTACCGTTTCTTCCGGCTCGAGGACGGCGGAGGTAAAAAAAGAAATCGCCTACGAAAAGGTTGAGGTCGCCAACGAGATCAAATCCGAGGATGAGGTCAATGCAGGCCAGGAGGACACAAGAAAAAATGAAACGCAGGTAGAATCCACGCTGCAGGATACGGTGGCCTGGGTTGAAAGCTCAGTGATCGAAGCCGTTTACAGTGAAGTGCCGAAATCCTCCATTCCCAATCCGATGACATACGCTCTGGATAAGCACTTTCTCAGGTCTGCGCAAACGACTTCATCTTCGGATGCAGGCAGGCTTGCCGTATCTCTGGCCCCCGGTACCGTTACCGTTGCCGCGGGCGGGAAGGTATATTCGCAGGCTGATGTGAGCAATGCAGTGTCCGGAAAAGCGATCCGATATTCTGTCACACCGTCGGAAAGCTCCTATGCAAAAGCCGGTATTGATAATACAGGTAAGATCACAATTACCGGGGTCGCTCCCGGGACAACACAGTTTACCGTCAAGGCAAATTATGAAAACGGCGATCCCGCTACGGAGGGATCTGCAGTGCTGACCGTGACTGTAACGCAGGCTCCCGTGCTTACGCTGGATAAAGCCGCGGCCACGGCCTATGTGGAAGAACCGCTGATCCTGAACGCGG
>CANRLX010000119.1 GCA_947631615.1 uncultured Acetatifactor sp. | reverse complement strand
TTCAGCACGCCGGAATTGACCTTGATGAGGGAATATTTGCCGATGAAGGGATCCACGATGGTCTTCCAGATATACGCCGACTTCGCCTTGGAGAAGTCATAGTCCGCGTGGTAGATCTCGTTGGTCTTCATGTTGATGCCCGCCACCTGTCGGTTCTCCGGACTGGGCATGTATTTCACGATGTCGTCCAGCAGGGTGTAGATGCCCTGGCACAGGGTGTTAGATCCCATGGTCATGGGAACGATGCTTCCCTCGCACACATTGGTGCGGAGCGCCGCGCGGATCTCCGACTCGGAGAACTGCTCCCCGCTGAAGTACCGCTCCATCATCTCCTCGCTGGTCTCCGCCACCGCCTCCATCAGGGTGTCGCGGCAGATCTGCAGGTTCGCCTTGTTGTACTCCGGCACCTCACAGGGCACCACCTCCTTGCCCTCCCAGCGGTTTCCGGTCTCGGTGATCACGTTGACGTAGCCCACAAATTTCTCATTCTCACGGATCGGAAGGTTAAAGGGCGCCATCTTCTTGCCGTAGAGCGCCGTCATATCCTCCACCACCTGGCGGAAGGAAGCATTGTCCACATCGATGTTGGAAACGTAGACAAAACGGGGAAGCTTATACTTCTCACACAGATCCCACGCCTTCTGCGTGCCGACCTCGATCCCCGCCTTGCCGTTTACGACGATGATGGCCGCTCCGGCAGCGCTGACCGCCTCCTCCACCTCGCCCACAAAGTCGAAATACCCCGGGGTATCTATCACATTGATCTTGCAGCCCTCCCATTCGATCGGAATCACGGAGGTATTGATGGAGAACTTTCGTTTCTGCTCTTCCTTGCTGTAGTCGCTCACGGTGTTGCCGTCGGCCACCTTTCCCATGCGGGAGGTAATGCCGGACAGATAGGCGAACGCTTCCGCCAGGCTGGTCTTGCCGCTGCCGCCGTGGCCCAGCAGAACCACATTACGAATCTTGTCAGTTGTGTAAATATTCATGTTCCGTCCTCCATTTTTTAAGTTTTCGGGCAATTCTACAAAATATTTGCCGGAATTTTTCGCCCTATGTGTCTATTTTACTAAATATGGATGCCTTTTACAAGTAATTGTTAGCGCTTTTATCTCTTTTTCCCTTCTTTTTTTGCCGGACTTTCATTCCGCGGGCACAGCCAGTTGATTTTCGTGCTTTCAAGTGGTATCGTGTATAGAAAGACCCTGTAAAAATATTGATTCAAAGGAGAGTAGGATCCATGGGAACCATTACCTGCGGTTTTATCGGGCTCGGCCTGATCGGCGGCTCCATCGCCCGGGCGATCCGGGAACGGATACCGGACGCTGTGATCATCGCCTACGACATCAACTCGGAAGCCACCGCCCTGGCCCGAAGGGAGGGCGTGGCGGATTTGACCCCCGCTTCCATCGACGAAAGCTTTTCGGCCTGCGACTATCTCTTTTTGTGCGCTCCGGTACAGAAAAATGACGAGAATCTAAACGCGGTAAAGCGGGTGCTTTCCCCCGGCTGCCTCCTCACGGACGTGGGCAGCGTAAAGACCGAAATCCACCGCGCCGTCAAGGAGGCCGGGCTCTCCCGTCAGTTTGTCGGGGGGCATCCTATGGCCGGAAGCGAGCGCGTGGGGTATGTGAACTCCAAGGCGGTGCTTCTGCAGAATGCCTACTACATCCTGACGCCCACGGACGAGGTCCCCTCCGCCAAAGTGGAGGCGTATCTTCATCTGGTGGAGAGGCTCGGCGCTCTCCCGCTGGTGCTCAGCTGTGAGCAGCACGACTATGTGACCGCCGCCGTCAGCCATCTGCCCCATGTGATCGCCGCCTCCCTGGTAAATCTGGTGCGGGACCGGGATCTGCCGGACGGCATCATGAAACAGATCGCCGCCGGAGGGTTCAAGGATATCACGCGCATCGCCTCGTCCTCCGCCGTCATGTGGCAGCAGATCTGTCTCACCAACACGGCGAACATCCGAAATCTTCTGTCGGATTACATCGACTCCCTGGTCCGGATCCGAGAGGAGCTGGACACCTCGGACCAAAACGCGATCTACGAGCTTTTTGAGGGCGCCAGGGTCTACCGCGACTCCTTCAGCGACCATTCCGCAGGCCCCATCAAGCAGAGCTACACGCTGAAGCTGGACATCGCCGACGAACCGGGGGCGCTGGCCCACATAGCAACGCTCCTTGCGCAAAGCGCCATCAGCATCAAAAATATCGGGATCACACACAACAGGGAGTTTGAGGGAGGGGTGCTCCTCATTGAATTTTATGAGGAATCCTCCGTAGACAGAGCCAGAGAAATTTTGTCGGACAGGGGCCATACGGTCCTGCGATAAAGGAGCGCGGTCAAAATTACCGCGCTCCTTTTTTAGAAAAGCGTTTTTTCAAAACAATCCGTTCCGCCATCACGCAGAGGGCGGCGCCGAGGATTCCTCCGGCCGTGTCCAAAAGCACGTCCGAGAGACATCCGCACCTCCCCGGGACAAAGCGCTGGTGCAGCTCGTCCAGGGACGCCGAGAAAAACACCCACAAAAGCACCAGGATATAGAGCCTTCGGTCCCTCTCCCGCCAGGGTCTCCACATGACGTACACCAAAATCCCCATGCAGGTGTACTCGGACAGGTGCGCCAGCTTGCGGACGGGCATCTCCAGAAGCCCTACCCAATCCACTCCGGCAGCCTGCAGCGCTCCCCTCCCTATCAGGCGTTCCGCCAGCGCGATCACGCGCTCTACGACCTGCAGGCTGAGCGCTCCCGACTGTCCGCCGTCCTGGCCGGAAAAGAAAAAAATCAACCCGTATAGCGCCGAAAGAAGGAGGGCCGCCGCAAGGGTGACCGCCCGTTTACTCCTGCGGCTCATTCTCGCTCACGGTCTGATAGGCCGCAATCCGCGAGACATCCGTCTCTGACATCCCGACAAACACGGCGCCGTACTCGTAGGGGTCACTCGTCTCGCTGATCCTCACAACCCGCAGAAACGTATGGAGGACCTCCTTCGTCCAAAGGGTCAGATGGCACTCGTACACATCGTTGACCTGCAGCTTTTCCGTACATTGGAAGCCCACCCCGCGCTTGGACACGTCCGTGATGCGGATCACCACGGTGCTCGGCTTTCCGTTGTCCAGACGGTGAAGCAGTATATGTGCTTCGAGCTCCATTCTCTTGTTCTTTCTTCTCTCCTGCATAGAAATCACCTTTCCGCTCAAAAAATCCTGCTCAAAAAAGCTTTCCACGTAAATATTACCATCAAAGCACGCCTGTTACAAGAATAAAATTTGCGGGGCGGCCGCGTCAGACGATCAGCATCGCGTCCCCAAAGCTAAAGAAACGATATTTCTCCCGAATGGCCTCCTCGTACGCGTGAAGCACCTGCTCCCTCCCCGCAAGCGCGCTGACCAGCATGACCAGCGTGGACTCCGGCAGGTGGAAGTTGGTGACCAGGGCATCCAGAACCTTGAAGCGGTATCCCGGGTAGATGAAAATATCCGTGCTGCCGCAGCCCGCCCGCACATTTCCGCTCTCGTCGGCAGCGCTCTCAACGGTCCTGCAGCTGGTGGTGCCCACGCAGAACACCCTGCCGCCCTCCTGCCTGGTCCTGTTGATCAAATCCGCCGCCTCCTCCGTCACCTGGTAGTACTCGGAGTGCATATGGTGGTCCAGCACATTCTCCTCCTTCACGGGACGGAAGGTGCCGAGCCCTACATGGAGCGTCACGTAGGCGATCCGCACCCCCATCTCCTCGATCCGGCCAAGAAGCTCTCTCGTAAAGTGCAGACCCGCAGTGGGCGCCGCCGCCGAGCCCTCGTACCTGGCGTACACCGTCTGGTAGCGGTCTTTGTCCTTCAGCTTATGGGTTATGTAGGGAGGAAGCGGCATCTCTCCCAGACGGTCTAAGACCTCCTCAAAGATCCCGTCATAGAAAAACCGGATCAGGCGGTTTCCCTCCTCCACGGTCTTAAGCACTTCCGCGCGCAAAAGTCCGCCGCCGAATAGGAATCGGCTCCCCGGCCTGCACTTTTTTCCGGGTTTTACCAAAGTCTCCCACACGTCGCCTTCCCTTCGCTTTAAAAGAAGCACCTCCACGCGGCCGCCCGTGCCCTCGCGCTCCCCCAAAAGCCGCGCCGGAATGACCTTGGTGTTGTTTAACACCAGACAGTCCCCCGGGCGCAGATAGTCCGGAAGCTCCCGAAAAACGTGGTGGGACACCCTTCCGCTCTCCTTGTCCAGCACCAAAAGCCGCGAGGACGATCGCTCCTCTAAAGGGTCCTGCGCGATCAGCTCCTTTGGCAGCTCAAAGAAAAAGTCCGATTTTTTCAGCACTCCGCTCTCTTTTGCCATCACAGGCAGGCTCCTTCCACAAAGGCCCGATAACCGCGATAGGTCTCATACACATCCGCCTTGCTGGTCGCCTCCCAGGGCGCGTGCATATTCAGCACCGCCACACCGCTGTCAATGACGTTCATGCCATAGAGCGCCAGAATATAGGCGATCGTCCCGCCGCCGCCCAGATCCACCTTCCCCAGCTCCGCAGTCTGGAAGTGGATATCCTGCCGTTCAAAGATGTTTCGGATATGGGCGATATACTCGGCGTTGGCGTCGTTGGAGCCGGACTTTCCCCGGGAGCCGGTAAATTTGTTGAACACCATGCCGCCGCCCAAGTACGCCACGTTCTTTTTGTCGAAGCTTGCCGCGTAGGCGGGATCAAACGCGCTGCTCACATCGGAGGAGAGCATACAGCTCTGTGCCAGGCATCTGCGCAGAGCCAGCTCGCTGTACTCTCCGGTCAGATCCATCACCTCGGCCACGGTGTTCTCAAAGAAGCGGGACTGCATACCGGTGGCTCCCACGGAGCCGATCTCCTCCTTGTCCACCAAAATACAGCACAGGGTGCGGTCCGTCCGCCCCGTGTCCAGCATAGCCTTCATGGAGGTGAAGGCGCAGACTCTGTCGTCCTGCCCGTACGCCAGGATCATGCTGCGGTCCAGACCCGCCTCCCTGGCCTTTCCGGCGGGGACCACCTCCAGCTCCGCGGAGAGAAAGTCCTCCTCCTCGAAGCCGTACTGCTCCTTCAAAATCGCCAGCACGCCCTTCTTCACGGCATCCTTTCCGGCGGAGCGCTCCTCTGTCTCCTCCTCTTTTCCATCCTTCTCGATCCGGATCGGCCGGTTTCCGACGATGATATCCAGCGCCTCCCCCTCGATCACCTTCGCCGCCTTTTTCTCCAGCTGTTCCTGGGCCAGGTGGATCAAAAGGTCCGACACGAAGAACACCGGATCGTCCTCGCTCTCCCCGATGTTGATCTCCACGGTGCTCCCGTCTTTTCTGACCACTACGCCGTGGATTGCCAGCGGGATGGTCACCCACTGGTACTTTTTGACACCGCCGTAATAGTGGGTGTCCAGGTAGGCGAAGCCGCCGTCCTCATAGAGGGGATTCTGCTTGATGTCCAGCCTGGGGCTGTCAATGTGCGCCCCCAGGATATTCATTCCCTCGCTCAGGCTCCTGCTTCCGATCTGAAACATCACGATGGATTTGTTCATCCAGACACGGTAGACCTTATCGCCGGGTTTCAGGGAAGCCTTCTCCTTGATGATCTTGTCAATCTCCCGATAGCCTTCCTTCTCTATGGTGTTTACTATGGTGTCGATACACTCCCGCTCCGTCTTTCCGCTGTCGAGAAACTCACGGTACTCCCCGCAGAGCTTCTCAAGCTTTTTTAAGTGTTTTGCATCATACGTCTCCCATGTGTTCTTCTTTTCCACGATCTTACTCCCCTTTCTGTCTACTGCCGCAGCTCGATTCCCATCTGCTCCAATCCGTTCCAAAGCTTCTTCATCACCGCCGTGATATCGCTCTCCTCCAGCGTCCGGTCCTTCGCCCGGAAGGTGATGGAGTACGCCACGGACTTATATCCCTCGCGGATCTGGGATCCTTCGTAGATGTCGAAGAGCTCGTAGGACTCCAGGATCTTACCGCCTCTCTGCTCGATCAGGCTCTCGATCTGTCCCGCCAGAATATTCTTGGGAACCACCATGCTGATATCGCGGCTGACCGCCGGAAACCGCGCAATGCCGTTGTACTTTCTGTCAAAGGTAGCAAACGGTAGGACGTTTGGTATGTCGATCACCGCCACATACGCCTTGGTCCCGATGTCGTAATTGTCCAGCACCTCCGGATGCACTTCCCCCAGATAGCCGACCTCTGTCCCCTGATATTTTATCAGCGCCTGGCGCCCGGGATGCAGGAAATTTTTGCCGGCGTCGGGATCGTATTCCTTTTTGTCCCTCATGCCCACCGACTCAAAGAACTCCTCCACCACGCCCTTCATGGAAAAGAAGTCCCCTTCCCCATAAAATCCCAGCGTAAACTGCATCCTCTCGTCCGGATAATCCGTCACGGGAAGCGCCTTCGGCAGGTAAATATTTCCAAGCTCATAGAGCTTCACATTCTTGTTTCTGCGATTGTAGTTGGTGGAAAGGCTGGTCAACATTCCGTTCAGGGGAAGCGTCCTCATAATGGAGAAATCCTCCCCCAGGGGATTGGAGATGGTGACGGTCTGACGAAGCTTGTCGTCCGCAGCCAAAAGCAGCTTGTCGAACACCTTGGGGCTCTCAAAGGAGTAGGTCATAGCCTGGGAGAAGCCGCAGTACTCGGCGATGTCCCGGGCCTTGCCCTCAATGCGCATCTTGTAGGTCAGCTTGCCGGTGGTGGCCTCTCCGCTGGGAAGGGTGGTGGGGATCCTGTCGTAGCCGTAGAACCGCGCCACCTCCTCCGCAAGGTCGGCGATGCCGATCAGATCCTGCCGGAAGGAGGGAATTTCCACCTCGCGGGTATCCTCGTGGTACACCAGATCCTCCTGCCGGAAGATCCGGAGCATCTCCTGTTCCTCCACATCCGTGCCGAGCAGCTTGTTGATGCGCTCCGGCTGAAAGGGGATCCGGCGAAGCGGAGCAAGGGGCAGCTTCACATCCACGGTTCCGCCGACCACCTCGCCGCAGCCCAGCTCCTCGATCAGCTGGCAGGCGCGGTTGATGGCCTCCTCGGCCGTGCGGGGATCCAGCCCCTTCTCAAACTTGCCGGAGGCGTCGGTGCGCAGGCCGATGCGCCTGGCGGATTTTCGGATGTTTGCCCCGTTGAAGACAGCGGCCTCAAAGAGGACCGTCTTCACCTGATCGGTGATCTTGGAATTTTCACCGCCCATAATGCCGGCGATGCCGATCTCCTTCTCCGCGTCGCAGATCATCAGCACGTCGCTGTCCATCCTGCGGATCTGGCCGTCCAGCGTCTGAAATTCGTCCCCGTCCCCGGCGCGGCGCACAATGATCTTGTGCCCCGCCACGGTGTCCAGATCAAAGGCGTGCATGGGCTGTCCGTACTCCTCCATCACATAGTTGGTGATGTCCACCAGGTTGTTGATGGGACGGATGCCGCTGG
The DNA here is from genome assembly GCA_947631615.1 of uncultured Acetatifactor sp. Classification (GTDB taxonomy): domain Bacteria; phylum Bacillota; class Clostridia; order Lachnospirales; family Lachnospiraceae; genus Acetatifactor. The sequence goes on along the minus strand of CANRLX010000119.1, from coordinate 1,107 downwards.
CCGCAAGCCTCCTCTGCATCCACTTGGGCGAGGGGGCGATCTTTATATTCTTGCAGACTCTCGCAAGGTATCTGGTGCAGAGGTCCGTGTCCTTTACCTCCACGCTCACATAGTCGTTTACATCCTCGTCGTTTCCGGTGACCTTCACCACCGGAGGCACGAAGGGCTTTCGGAAGGTGGCCGCCGCCTCTCTGGCAATGCCCAGCACACTGTAGCAGTCCACACGGTTGCTGGTGATCTCGTACTCAAACACCGTGTCGTGGAGGCCGAGAAGCTCGACGGCGTCCGCTCCGATCTCCACGTCCTCCGGAAATACATAGATCCCCATCTCCGGTGCCTCCGGGTACATGTTGCGGTCGGAGCCCAGCTCCTCGATGGAGCACATCATGCCGTTGGATTCCACGCCGCGCAGCCTGCCCGCCTTGATCGGTATTCCGTTCTCCGGCAGCGGCCCTCCGTCGTGGCCGCCCGCCACCTTTCCGCCGTCCAAGACCACGGGGACCTTGTCGCCCACCTTCACATTGGGGGCGCCGGTGACGATCTGGATCGTCCCGCTTCCGATATTTACCTGGCAGACGATCAGCTTATCCGCGTCGGGATGCTTTTCAATCGATACGATCTGCCCTACGATGATCTTCTCCAGATTCTTGTCTTTTCTCTCATAGCCTTCCACTTTCGTGCCGCTCAAGGTCATCGCGTCGCGATATTCCTGATCGGTACAGTCAAGCTCCGGCACATATGTCTTGATCCATGATAACGCAGTGTTCATGTTGCTCTCCTCTCTATCCTTTTCCTATTTTCAAGCGCCAGGGGTCCTTCGGATCAAAACTGCTTCAGGAAACGGATGTCGTTCTCATACAGCAGGCGCATGTCGTCGATCTCGTACTTTAACAGCGCAATGCGCTCCAAACCCACGCCAAAGGCGAAGCCGGTATACTCCTCCGGATCGATCCCGCTCATCTCCAGCACATGGGGATGCACCATGCCGCAGCCCAGGATCTCGATCCAGCCCTCGCCCTTGCAGAACCGGCAGCCCTTGCCGCCGCACTTGAAGCAGGTCACGTCCATCTCGGCGCTGGGCTCCGTGAAGGGGAAGTGATGGGGACG
>CANRLX010000118.1 GCA_947631615.1 uncultured Acetatifactor sp. | reverse complement strand
TTGACGGAGGTAAAATTCTTTTCTCTGGAAGAATGGATCCGGGAGAAGATACTGACCGGATGATTGCTGTCCGTCAATACACAGGCCTCCGTGACATGGTAACCTTTTTCATAGACATTTTTAGTATCGGTGCTTTTGGAGCCGTCCCTGACAAGCCCGAGGGCTTCAAATTTACGACCACCCGGCTTTACCACGTCACTGTCATCGATATGGATGACAGGGTCGGAAGGAGTCCATTTACGGACAGCGGCAAGATATGCCTGCAGAGCCTTTGTGGGGACACCTTTGTTCAGGTGCCTTGTGAGACGTTCCACGGAATTGACCTTTTTGGAAGGTTCATGGAGCTGGTCAACGATGTCCGTCAAAAGACAGCTTTCTGCGGCAAGCATGCCATAGGTCATGTCTGCAGCGAACTTTTTATCGGGTCTGGAAAGGTGCCGGAAAAATTTATTTGAAAAATTTAAAATTTCCCGTTTCATTTGATAGGTATTTGATGTAAAATGAGCCATAAGGAATCCTTTCTCTTTTTGTTTAGTGGGGTATTGTTGTGGTGACTTTATTTTACATCAAAAAGGAAAGAGATTCCTTATTTTTTAAAGATTTTTCCGAAGTTGTTTACCGCAGTACAGATAAAAGCAGCCTGCTGTGGATAAAACTGCGGAAACTCAAGCAAAGAAAATGACAGGCTTATTGCTTATTTTTGCAAAATATGATATCTTTATTGTATCTATTATTATTGTATCTATTATTTTTCATTTGTGTTTATTTATCCATTTGGGAGGCAAGAGAAAAAAGAAGATGAAAACGAAAACACATAAAAGAAAAGTATTTGGCATCCAGAAAAAGCTGCTCCTCGTAATCCTGCCGCTGTTCATTCTGTCCTTCGTGATCACGTCGGCCCTGATCTTTGTGAGCAGCGCCAAGACTCTTTTGAACAACTCCAAACGCACCCTGGAAAAGGAAGCGGTCTCCAACATGAAGTCCGTCACCATCAACCTGCTGATGAGCACGGGCAGCGAAAGCGTCAACGAGGCATTTTTAAATCTCACCATGATGCCGGAGGCGCGCCGTCAGCTCTACAAGGACATTGAGGATATCCGCATTATGGACGAGGGCTACGCCTGCCTGATCAACATCAGCGACCTGTCGGTGCTGTCCCACGGGGACAACTCCCTGGTGGGGACCGTCCTGTCGGACTATGAGGAGGGCACCTTCCTCGGGGATCTGGGCGCCTTGATCAACAGCAGGAGCACGGAGATTACCTCCATCTCCGACGGCCTGGATCAGTATTACGTCATTGTATCCTACATGGAGGGCACCCCCTGGGCTTTCGTGTCTTACATTTCGGAGAGCTACATCCTGTCCGATCTGGCATCCCTCCTCTACACCATCGTGGCGATCTTTTTGGTGGTGCTGGCCGTCGCGATCCTGGTGGTGAGCACCGTCGTCCGCAGGACGTTAAAGCCCGTGGACTCCCTGACGCAGGCGCTGACTACCATCGCGGACGGAGACTTCACCGTGAAGATCTCCAGCAAGGGCAATGACGAGATCGCGGTGATGAGCCGCTCCCTGGAAGACTTTGTGTCCGTCATGCGGGAGGTCATCCACGATATCCACGACGTCTCCAATCAGCTCAGCGAATCCAGCAACACCACCAAATCCATCGCCGGTGCGCTGAACACTGCATCCGAGTCCCAGGCGGAGTCCATGGGCGACGTACAGATCACCATCGATCAGGTGGCCGGCGGCGTACAGGATCTGGCGGAGCATGCGGTCACCCTGTCCGGCGTCGTGAGCGCCACGACACAAAAGGGGCGGGAAGCTCTTGAAAATATGCAGAACACGGTGGAGGTAGCCTCCAAGGGCCGGGATGATATGCAGGCCGTGGGCGGCACCATGGATATGATCGTGGAGTCGATCAAGCATTTGAAGGATATCGTGACGGAGGTCGGAAGCTCCACGGAGCAGATCAACTCCATGGTCACCTTAATCAGCGATATCGCGGACCAGACCAATCTTCTGTCGCTCAACGCGGCCATCGAAGCCGCCCGCGCCGGAGAGGCAGGCAAGGGATTCGCCGTGGTGGCCGAGGAGATCCGCAAGCTGGCGGAAAACAGCTCCGACTCCGCCGCGCAGATCACGAATATCATCGAACAGATCAGCACCGAGGTAACCGACATGATCGATCAGACCGGACAGAGCGTCTCCTACATCGAGGAAAATTCCAAGAAAGTCACAGACTCCTGTCAGGTGTTTGAAAATATTTATCACAACGTATCAGATACCGGACAAATGCTCACAGAGATCGTGAATGAGATCAATCAGGTGGACGATGTCGCCACCAACATTGCCGCGCTCTCCCAGGAACAGTCCGCGAGCACCGCGGAGATCCAGGCGTCCACAGAGACGCTCTCCGAGACCTCCTTGCAGTTTTCCAACGACAGCAAGAAGGTATCCGAGAGCGCGGACGAGGTTTCTGCCGCTGCCTTCACACTGACCGAACATATGAAACGGTTCAAGATCTGATCCGTTCTTTGCACATACAGGCACAAAAAGGGAGGTGTCCGAAGTCGTTTCGGGACACCTCCTTTTTCGTCATTTTCATCAGTCTCTGTTTTCCATATCCACGTAGGTCAATTCTTTCATAATGCTCTTGTAAGCGGGTCGGATGATCTTATCCATGTTGATCAGCTCCTCGATCCGGTGAGCGCTCCATCCCACGATTCTGGCAATGGCAAATATGGGTGTGTACAATTCCAGAGGGATCTCCAGCATACTGTACACAAAACCGCTGTAAAAATCTACGTTTGCACTGACGCCCTTGTAAATACGCGCCTTTTCGGCGATCACCTCCGGAGCCAGCCGCTCGATCATGGAGTAGAGGGCAAAATCCTTCTCCCTCCCCTTTGCCGTCGCAAGCTGCTCCACAAACCCCTTAAACACCTGCGCCCTGGGATCGGAAAGGGAATATACTGCGTGGCCCATGCCGTAGATCAGCCCTTTTCGGTCAAATACCTCTCGGTTCAGGATCCGCTTCAGGTAATCCCGCACCGCATCCTCATCCGACCAGTCAGACACGTTCGCCTCAATGTCGCGCATCATCTCAACCACCTTGATATTGGCTCCGCCGTGCTTGGGCCCCTTCAGGGAGGAGAGCGCCGCCGCGATCACCGAATATGTGTCCGAGCCGGAGGACGTGACCACGCGGGTGGTAAAGGTGGAATTGTTGCCGCCGCCGTGCTCCATATGTAACACCAGCGCGATATCCAGCACCCGCGCCTCCAGCTCCGTATATTTCTTGTCCGGCCGAAGCATCTGAAGCAGGTTCTCCGCCGTGGAAAGCTTCTTCTGCGGCCGGTGGATGTACATGCTCTCGTCATTCTCATAGTGATTGTAGGCATGGTAGCCGTACACTGCCAGCATGGGGAACACGCTGATCAACGCGAGGCACTGGCGCAATACATTTTCCAGGGACGTGTCGCTGCAGTTTTTATCGTAAGAGGCCAGCGTCAGGACACTTCTGGTCAGAGAGTTCATAATGTCGCCGCTGGGCGCCTTCATAATGACATCTCTGGTGAAATTGGTGGGAAGCGTCCTTTTGGATGCCAGAATATCCTGAAACTGCTTCAGCTGGATCTCCGTGGGGAGCTCCCCGAACATCAGAAGATAGGCGATCTCCTCAAAGCCGTAACGCTTTTTGCGGAAGCCATTCACCAGCTCGATGCAGTCATAGCCGCGATACCATAGCCTGCCCTCACAGGGCACCTTCACGCCGTTCTCCATCCGAAAGGACTCTATCTTTGAGACGTTTGTCAGTCCCGCCACCACTCCGTTTCCATTTTTATCTCTCAATCCGCGCTGTACACCGTATTGATCAAACAGACCGGCTTCCACCTGATCCGCCTTTTTGCAGAGCGCGGCATACTCCGCCAGATACTCCTCGTTTTTCCTCATCAAAACCCTCCTTATATTTTCTCTTCCGCCTGCTTTCGTGACTCAACCGGCAATTCTCTACACACTGTGAATGTGGGCTGAACCATGCCCGTTATGGTTATGTACTCGAATGGATATACAGGAAAAAAAGAATAACTCTGAATCTATGATACACTGTAGAGCACTTTTCTGTCAAATTAAAAAAGTATGAACAAATAGTTTCATAATTTAAAATTCAATTCCTCTTCGGGCCCTGACACCCTGTTCATAGGGATGGCGCACACATTCCATACAAGTGACATAGTCCGCGCTGTCCCATAGAAACTGCGCGGGATCCCGTCCGGTGAGAACGATCTCCGGCCTAAAAAAGCCCTTCCCGCTCTCCTCTGACGCTCCGGCACTGCCTTTGGCGTAAGCAAGCAGCTTTTCCAGACGCGCCAAATCCAGAAGGCCCCATTTGACCGGATAGGTGATCTCGTCAAGAACCATCAGAAACACCCTTCCGGATCCCGCCAATTCCAACAGACGGTCCAGAATCCCATTGTGAATTTCCGTCAGCTCCCCCTTTTGCGCGCCGCTCATAGAACCGTAAAAGCCAAAATCTTTGCCGCTTCGCAAAATCTGTATCTCAGGTATCGCGGACAGCGCGCGGATCTCTCCGCTCTCCCTCCCCTTCATAAACTGGGCAAACGCCACCGGATAGCCGTTCCCCGCCGCGCGGACGGCCTGCCCGACAGCCGCGGTGGTCTTGCCCTTTCCTTCCCCCGTGTAGAGCTGTATCATGGATATCTCCTCCCCAAGATCCTGGCATAGCCATATGTGAGCGGCAGATCCGCCATGTGTGCCTGGGGCAGCCCTTGAGAGCCGCTCTGCCCGATCCGGTTCGGGCAGTCCTCCCTGCCGCAGCCCACACAGACGCCCTCGCACTGCTTGTTTTTCTCCTCCGTAAATGTGACCCAAAACGCCACACTCTTTTTGGGGATCATACAATAGCCCTCCGTGCAGGACACGGGCAGCTTCGTCCCCGCCAACAGCTCCGGAAGCGTCTCTACCGCGCACTCCGACCCGCTCCCGGGAAAAAGATACCGCGCCACATATTTGCCGCTTCGCTCCGATACCAGCTGATTGTATGCGGCATATCCGCGCAGCAGCAGCTCGCTGCCCAGCACCTCAATCATGTAGCACTCGCTCAGCCGGCCTTCTCCGGCATAGGCGTCCTGAAGGGCATCCACGCCCGCTCCCAGCATCATCACCACAGCAGCGGCATCCCCCTGGGTTTCCCTCTGTTCAAGGGCAGCCTCCTCATAAATGCAGCGTTTCATGCGTCCGGCCACCTCCGCCAATAAGGGAAGGTCCGCCTCGGCATAATGATACCGTTCACCGATTTTTCGCAGAAATTCTTCCGAGACAAACTCTTCCAAAAGCCTGCGAAAACCTGCAATTTCTCTGAAATATTCCATCCATCCGTTCCCGTTACCTGCAGAGTCCGGCCACCACTTCGTTGATCACCTTGCCGTCCGCCTTTCCCTTCAGCTCAGCCATAACGCTCTTCATGATCTGTCCCTTGTTCTTCGTGGCAACCACCTCCGCGAAATGACTCTCTATATAGGATTTCACTTCCTCCGCGGACATCATCTGCGGTGCATACTCCGCGATCACATCGTACCGCTTCTGATACTCGGCAAGCAGGTCCTCCCTGGAGGCCGGACATCCGTCCAGCTGCTCCTTTGCCGTCTTAAGCTCCTTCAGGATAACTCTGCTCACCAGTTCCTCCGGAGCGTCGTCCCTGCAGCCCTCGTCAATGGCCGCCTTCTTGACCGCAGACACAAGCGAGGAAATGGCATCCTTCCGCTCCTTATCCCTTGCCTTCATCGCCGCCACCATATCGCTTCTCAACTGTTCCAGTGTCATTTTGATAACCTCTTTTCTTTTCCAAATTTTTCCCATCATTTTTCATATCATAAAGGAGAGCGTTGCAGATCGCCGCCGCGACGTTGCTGCCTCCTTTTCTGCCCCTGGCCACAATGTGCGGACAGTCCGTGCCGAGAATCAGCTCCTTTGCCTCCACCACGTTGACAAATCCGACGGGCACGCCGATAATTCCTAACGGCCGGCACCTGCCCTCCTCCATCAGCTCATACAGCCGCACCAAAGCGGTCGGGGCATTTCCGACGACAAAGATCACATCCCTGTCCAGCGCGGCCGCCTTCTCCATGCTGGCGGCCGCCCGGGTCGTCCCGTTCTCCTTCGCCGCCTGCGCCACGTCCTCATCGCCCATAAAGCAGAGCACCTCTCCGCCATACCGGGCAAGCTCCTTTTTGTTGATGCCCGCACGCGCCATCTGAGTGTCCGTGACGATACAGGCTCCCTGACGAATCGCCTGCTTCAGGGCCGGTACCGCATCCCGGGAAAAGTACAGATTCTCCACATAATCAAAATCTGCCGTGGTATGGATGACCCGCTTGATCACCGGCTCCTGTGCGGGATCCAGCCTCCGATCCCCCAACTCCCTTGCAATGATCTCAAAGCTTCTCTTCTCAATTTCCTCCGGCAGCATCCGCCGCCAAGATAGCGTTTTATTTTTCTCCTCCATTGGCCAGCCCCCATGGATGCCGCTTCGGATCCCTTCAACTTTTTCTGATTTCGGATAATAATGTACCATTTTTTTAGAAATGTGTCAACAAACGACCAACAAACGACCAGTTCGGTTACACTTGCTGATGACAAAACCGCTCCTTTTGTGGTAGACTGATACCGTATAGACAACACAGGCTTTTCCCAAAGGCCCGTAAACGGCAGATGTATGAAATGACAGATGTACGGAATGACAGTTATACGGAATGACAGATGTACGGAATGACAGACATACGGAATGACAGTTATACGGAATGACAGATGTACGGAATGACAGACATACGGAATGACAGTTATACTGTCAGAAAGGAAACCAAGATGCGCTCCCATATTGATCAGACAACAAACCAGACCCCTTCCACCCCCAAAAAGACAACCCCGAAACAGATCGCTGCTCTGGCGGGAGTCGCCCTGCTGGTGCTTCTCTATGCGGCAACACTCGTGGTTGCCATCTTTGACAGCTCCGCCTCCGGCCACCTCTTCGCCGTCTGCATCTTTGCAACCCTCGCTGTCCCGATCCTGCTCTGGATCTATATCTGGCTGTACGGCAAAATGACCGGTAAACATACCCTTGCGGACCCTAAAGACCAAGAGGAAGCTCCGGAGCGGACAAACGAAGATTCCATCACCGTTTCTCACCGGCATCAGGCTTAATGTGTTAGGCGTGATAGGCGCGTTAAGCGTATAGGGAGAGGGGCTTAGGGGCTATGATTTTCTTATGGGTTGTTTAGGGGGATAGGGCCTTAGGGGGATCTATGCGGTTTTATAGGATTCCTTATGGGTTCCTTATGATTTCCCTATAGTTTCTCTATTTACTCCCGCCCAAGAGCCTCCTGGCAATCGCTATATCATCTTCCGCTGGATATTCCGTAATCAAAGCGATGATACCGGAAACATATTCCTTGCTCTGATCGATCAGCTCCGCAATCTTCTCCACCGTCAGGTGATGGCGGTACATACTGCGGATATAACCAATCCCGCCGGCGCTCCCCTGAGAAATTCCCTGGGCTACCCCTTTTGCCATCCCTTGCTCGCTTGCCTCCTTCAGTTCCTCTGCAAACAACTCTCTCAACGCGTTACACATACCCTTCGCCTCCTCATAGCGTTCCCTGTTGGCCCGCGTAATAAACTCCATCACTGTCTCATACAAGGGATCCTTCTCACGCCCCCGATACTCTCTGGCGAGAACATCGATATCCCGCTCCATCTCCAGATCGGAGCGCAGCCTGCTCAGCCAGATAAATTCCTCCGGATCCAGACTGACATTTAACACAATCTGCAAGGGAAACAAAAGACCTTTTTCTATATAATAGATCCCCTTGTATGCCTTTCTGGCACGCACCGCAAAGCGCTCCCGCAAGTGCCGCAACATCTCTCTGGGATACCGGCCGCAGATCACAGTCAGTGTAATGTCATCCGGCCGCACCGACAGGCTCCCTCCCATCTCCGCCTGATAATTTCCCGCATACGACATGATCTTATAGAAATCGTTGACACTGAAATAGTCGTTCGGGTTCTTGTATTCTATAATGTTGTGACCGCGGAAAAAACGGGCCAGTTTCCCCTGGCAGGAATACCCTTCCTTCTTCCGGATCAGAACGTCTACCTGCATCGGTTTGCGCATAAGGCTATATTCCGGCAAAAATTCCAAATACGGCCGGTCTTTTGCAAGTTCGATCTGCAGGGCCGACTGAAAAGCCGGATGCCATTGCAGTTTGTATTCCGACAAGTTCTTTCTCCTTTATTATACATAATCCAAGTTTAAAAAGCAACAAAAATTGCACTGTTTTACAAACATTTCCCATTGTCAGTAAGATTTCGGTTATGATTTTGCATTACCTGTTGAAATCGTCGGCGATCTGCCGGATAAAATATAGAATTGTTTACTGGTTCGATCTGAATGTGAAAGTAGGATAACATAAAGAGAAAGGGATGTCAACAAGAAATTCCCTGTTGACACCCCCGCTATAAGTCATTTATGATAATGTCTTAATAAACCACAAGAGAAAATGTCTCAAGTGTGGTAAACTTACCTCTGGAAA
>CANRLX010000117.1 GCA_947631615.1 uncultured Acetatifactor sp. | reverse complement strand
TGTGACCTATGTGTATGGGGATCTGTGTTCCGCGGCGCTCTGCCTGGCGGCAATGTGGGGAGGGCTTCGGTGGAATGTAAGCTCCAAGAGACGGTATTTGGTCATTTCTCTGGTGTGCGCCGTCATAGCGACTCTCGCCAGGGAGAACAGCCTGATACCGCTTATCGCGCTGGGGATCGTCTTTGCCGTCATCGCCCTTGCCCGACTGAGGTGGAAGGCGCTTTTATGGGGGCTTGTCCTGCTTCTTCCCCTGCTGTGCGGAAACGCGGTGAGGCGCGGCTATGAGATCCGCTCCGGCAGGGAGATCGGAGACGGGATTCCTGCGGAGGCGTGGATCGCTATGGGGATGCAGGGAGAATGGGGCGGCAGCGGAATCTATAACGGTTATGCGGAGTCGATCTTTGGAAGTACGGATGGAGATACGGAGCTTACCAGAGACATCGCCCGGGAATACATCCGGAGAAGGGTGGGAGAGTTTCGGGAAAATCCGGCGGCTATGAGGGAGTTTTACCGCTATAAGATCCTGGAGCAGTGGTCGGAGCCCAGCTATGCCAGCCTGACCCTGACGGGAAAGAGGGCGGACGAGGCGGAGTCGGAGCTGACGCGGCTGGTATACTTTGGCTGGCCGGCGGATGCCCTCTGCAGGTTTATGAACTATTATCAGAATATCGTATATCTATTTGTGTTTTGCTATGCGGTCGGATCCTGGCGCAGGCGGGAGGGGATTGAGAGCGTGCTCCTTCTGATCGCGGTGATCGGCGGCTTTTTATTCAGCCTTCTGTGGGAGGCGAAGGCGCGCTATGTGATCCCCTACATGATGTTCCTCGTGCCCTATATGGCGCTGGGCATGGATATGGTGCAGCGCGGGCTGCTTCGTCTTTGGAGACGGGAATCGACAGGGGAATAGACGGCAGCGCGATGTGCGAATATTTCGTCGACAAACATTCCCTTTTTGGATGGATTATGATATAATTATAACAGAATGATTTTCAGCGGGGCAGACAGCGGCCGGACGGTCGTTTTAGGATATAATAACAGGCGTTTTTATAAACAGTATAAACAGGAGTGGGAAAGGATGAGATTTCAGCTTCGCTATGCCGCCGGAATGTACTGGCTTTTGGATATGGAACAGACGGGGGAGAACTACCGGCGTCCCCTGTCCATGAACGAGGTGGGAGCCAGGATCTGGGAGATGACGGCAAGGGGGCATGACAGGGATCAGATCGTGGACGCCCTGTGTAAGGAGTATCAGGCAGAGAGAGAACTGGTGGAGCCGGATGTGGAGAGCTTTTTGAGGCAGCTCTCGGAATACGGCATGGAAAAGTACGACGGGAGAGAACAGGGATGAATGTATTGCTGATTGGAGGATCGGGCAGCCTGATCAATAATTTGATCATCAAGCTGAACAAGGAGGGACACCGGATCTATCTGCTCACGGGCAGCAGGTACAGCAGGGAACCCTACCAGAAGGTGTTTGAGCGGTATAATTTTACCTATGACTGCAGCAGCCTGAATGAGATCTACGAGAGCATCAATCCGGATGTCACGATCTTTGCGGGGGCCTACGACACAAACTTCCGCTGGCAGGACGAGGAGGCGGAGTCCGTCAAATACTCCTCCTGTCTGATGAATATTCTGATGGGATTCGCCATGAGGAATCGGGGGAGGTTTATCTATCTGTCCTCGGATGCCGTGTACGGCGTGCACCACGCGGAGGATATCCGCGAGGAGGAGGAGTTATCCCCCATGGGGCTTAAGGGGATGACGCTGGCCCAGGCGGAGGAGATGTGCGAGAGCTATCGGAAGAACCGGGGGCTGGACGTGGTGACGCTGCGCCTGGATCATCTGTACAGTATTCCGAAGGCGCGCAAGGATGTGAATGACATCTGCACCCGCATGTGCCTGGAGTCCCTGGAGAAGAGGACGATCACCATCGAGGAAAACCAGTCGCTGTCGCTTTTGTATGAGGCGGACGCCATTGAGTTTATCTACCGCGTGGTGGCCTGCAGGGAGCACAAACATTCCCTGTACAATATCTCGGCATCCAAAGAGATCAGCCAGAGACAGCTGGCGGAGATCGTGCAGGCGACCATGGGCGACGACGCGGAGATCCGGCCGGAGGGCGGCACGGACGCCCCCAGGCGCATCGTGTTGTCCAACGCCCTGTTTGACAGTGAGTTTGGAAATCCCTTCTTCTGTGAGGTGAAAACCGTGGTGGAAAAGATCGCCGCTCAGATGAAGAAGAACAGCTATGTGTTCCTGACGGGGGAGGATGCGAAGAAGCCTCTCGGAAAGCGTATTCTGGAGAGATCGGGCTGGTTTTTGAAGGCCGTCGTCCCCTTTTTGGAGAATATGATCGCGTTTATCCCCTTCTTTATGCTGAACAACCGCGCGGTGGGAAGCGATTATTTTGCCAATCTGGACTTTTATCTTTTGTACGTTCTTTTGTTTGCCATTGTCTACGGCCAGCAGCAGGCCACCTTTTCCGCGGCGCTGGCGGTGGCGGGCTATTGTTTCCGGCAGATGTACGACCGGTCCGGTTTCGAGGTCATGCTGGACGCCAACACCTATGTGTGGATCGCGCAGCTGTTTATCCTGGGCCTGGTGGTGGGCTACATGAGGGACCAGATCAGGAAGCTGCAGGATGAGAACGAGGAGGAAAAGGATTTCCTCGCCCAGCAGCTTGGGGATATCCAGGAGATCAACAGCAGTAACGTGAGAGTGAAGGACGCTCTGGAAACTCAGATCGTAAACCAGAACGACAGCGTCGGAAAGATCTACCGCATCACCTCCGCTCTGGATCAGTATAATCCGGAGGAAGTGCTGTTCTATGCGGCGGAGATGTTGGGTACGCTGGTAAAGAGTAAGGACGTGGCCATCTACACCGTCTCCAACAGGGCCTACGCGAGACTGTTCTCCTCCACCTCCAAGAAGGCGAGGGCTCTGGGCAATTCGATCCAGTACACCCAGATGGGAGAAATGTATGAGACGCTGATGCAGCACAAGGTGTTTATCAACCGCAAGATGGACGAGAGATATCCGCTGATGGCCAACGCCATTTTTGACAACGACGAGATGCAGATGATCCTGATGGTCTGGGGAATCCCCTGGGAGAGCATGACGCTGGGACAGGCGAACCAGCTGGTCGTTATCAGCGCGCTGATACAAAATGCTGTGCTTCGGGCCAACCGGTATCTGTCTGTCCTGGAAAATCAGCGGTATGTGGGAGATACCCAGACCCTGGAGACGGACGCCTTCACCTCCCTGATGAACGCGTACTTAAAGGCGCAGGGAAGAGGGCTCACGGAGTGTACCGTCCTGCGCGTGGAGGCGGATCCGGCCACCTATCGGGAGACCGGCAAGCTGCTTATGACCAAGCTGCGCCAGACGGACTACATAGGAACCCTGGCGGACGGCTGTCTCTACGCGCTTTTGTCAAACACCAGCCATGACGACGCCCAGTACGTGATCAAGCGTTTTGCGGAGGTCGGACACAAGAGCTATATTGTGGAGGAAGAAGTGGCATGACAAGATTCGAGATCCTGTTTTTGGTGCTCCTGATTTTCAATTTCCTGTTTGTGGCGGTGTATCTGGCGGTGAACCTTCTGCGCAAAAAGAAGGATCGGAAAAGCCATATCATCCGCGCCGTTGTCATGCTTCTGTGTCCGGTGGTGGGCCCTTGCTTTTTCGTCACGGCGTATCTTTTTTTCCGGATCTTTTTTTCCAAGCCGGTGGATCTGGCGGACGTGGTGTTCAGCAAGGAGCGTGTCCGCACCTTCGTTCACGCGGAGGAGGACAGGGAGCGCAATATGGTGCCCCTGGAGGAGGCGATCGAGATCACGGACACGGAGGATCTGCGCACCCTGATGATGAACGTGGTAAGAGGCGATATCCAGCAGTCCCTGGCGTCCATCGCCCTGGCGCTCAACAGCGAGGACACGGAGACCGCCCACTATGCGGCGTCCGTGCTGCAGGATGCCCTGAATGATTTCCGGATGAATGTGCAGAAGCAGCGGAAGCTGATCCTAAAGGGCGACGAGAACCAGGCGACCCTGGCGGAGGCTCTGATCGATTATATGAACCAGGTCCTGGAACAAAAGGTGTTCACGGATATGGAGCAAAAGACCTATGTGAATGTGATGGATGAGGTCTGCGAGGTCCTCTTTCAGGCGGCGCCGGAGCGGATGACCAGCAATCAGTACGAGGCGGTCAGCCTGCGGCTTTTGGAGGTCGAGGAATTTGACAAGTGCAAGAAGTGGTGTGAGCGCGCGGAGTATCAGTATCCCAACTCTCTGGCGACCTACACCTGCCAGCTGAAGCTCTACTTTAACAGCGGACAGAGGACCCGTTTCTTTGAAGTGATCGAGGCGCTGAAACATTCGGCGGTGGTGGTGGACAACGAGACTCTGGAGCTGATACGTGTGTTCCGCTGAGAATTGGACAAAGGATCCGGGAAGGAGGTGCAGAATATGTCGATGGTGACACTCACGGTCATTCAGCTTGTGGGCATATTCTGTGCGTATCTGTTTGTCTCGGTGGGGCTGCCGGCCTTTGTCTTCGGGAGAAAAATGCGGGGACATCGGGCGCCGGAGCGCTTTATGCTTTACTTTATGATCGGCAATTTCTACATGATGAACCTGGTGTTTGCGCTGCAGCTTTTAAAGATATCCAGTCCGCTGACTTTGATCCTGGGGACCCTGATCCCCGCGGTGGCGGCCAGGGTGGTCATCAACCGCATACCGGTTTTAAAGATGGCGGTGGATTTCACCAACAATGTCCGAAAGGTGTCCGGAGGGCAGATGGGAGGCAGGACGGCGGTCCACAAGACGGCGCGGGCTGCCGGACGGCAGCTGGCCCGCTTTGGGAAATGGATCGGGTATTTTTTGGTCCACCGCTTTTTTGACTGTGTCCTGGTGGCGGCGCTGTTTGCGGTCATGTGGTGGATGTACGGGCAGAACCTGATCCGGCAGTTTGGGTACAAGGCGTCCGACCTTCTGGTGCACAACTATTGGATCAATGCGCTGAATGAAAATCATATTTTTGTGGCGGGCGTGTATCCCCACGGCTTCCACTGTGTGATCTATTATCTGCACGCGGTGTTTGGGATCGAGACCTTTGTGCTGCTGCGCGTCTTTGCCTTTGTGCAGAATGTGATGCTGCATTTGATGCTTTTGTGTTTTCTGAGACTGTGCTGTAAGACGAAGTATGCGGCGTACACAGGGACCTTCGGCTTCGTGCTCGCCAATTTCTTCCGCGCCAATACCTATGCCCGCTACTATGCGACGCTGCCGCAGGAGTTTGGCATTATCTTTATCCTTCCCGCCGTCTACTTCGGCTTTGCCTATTTTGAGACGCGCAGGCGGGAGCTGGCGCAAAAAGTGGGGGAGACGGGGAAACGGACAAAGAGACAAAGAAAGCGTCTTTTCCGGAAACGAAAGGAACAGGCGGCCCCTGTGGAGGACATTGTGGAGGAGAAGGAGACGCCGCTTTCTCTGGCGGAGATCCAGCTGGAGGAGATCGACTGTGACGAGCTTTTTCGGGAGCCGGAGGCGCCCGCACCGGCGCTTCCCTCGGAAAAGAAGGGGAGGAGACGGCGCAGGAAAGCGGAGGAAAGGCTTCCCAAGGGCAGGCGGAGGAGACGGGATCTGCCGCCCTCCTGGATGTGTCTGGCGGGCTTTTGCATGAGCTTTTCCATGACGCTTGCGGTGCACTTTTACGGCACCATGATAGCCGGTATTTTCTGTATGGCGATGGCGCTGGGGTACGGCTTTCTCTTCTTTCAAAAGAAATATTTTTGGAATGTGATCGTGACCGGCATCCTCAGTGTCACGGTGGCGGTCCTTCCCATGCTGATCGCCTTTTTGGGCGGGACGCCCCTCCAGGGTTCCCTGGGGTGGGGCATGAACATTATCATGGGCACCGACGGCAAGGAGGAAGAGGCGGAAGAGACAGAAAGCCAGACCGATGCCGGA
Source organism: uncultured Acetatifactor sp. (assembly GCA_947631615.1). Classification (GTDB taxonomy): domain Bacteria; phylum Bacillota; class Clostridia; order Lachnospirales; family Lachnospiraceae; genus Acetatifactor. Next base: position 2,676 of record CANRLX010000117.1, on the reverse strand, counting down.
GAGAGCGCCGCACAGGGCGAAGCTTCCCAAGGGGGAACCTCCCAGGGAGGAACCCAGGGCGGGGCCGCTTCGGAAGGCGCTTCCCAGGACGCCGCGTCCCAGAATATGGCTTCCCAGGGGACGGAGGGCACCCCGCCTGTGGCGGTGGAGGCGCCGCCACGTCCTGGGCTGGGAGAGCGGATCGCGCAGCTTCCCGAAAAGATCGCCGGATTTGGCCGGATCGCCTGGAGAGATATCTACAATTCTCTAAACGGCGCGGTATTTGTCATGCACGACAGCCACAATACCTATTGGGTCATGAGATCCTTCTTTGCGCTGATCGCGATGGGGGCGGTATATTTTCTCTTCCGGCGGCGGTGCTATGGGGCGATGCTCATGTCAACCGGACTTTACATGCTGTTTCTCTGTGTGCTTATGGCATCCGGAACCTTTAAACTTCCGGCCCTGATGGACAGTAACCGGGGCAGTATTTATTTCTCCTACTCCCTTCCGGTGGCGTTGTCGTTTCTGTTGGACAGTGTTTTGTATCTGCCGGTGTTTGCGCTGAAAAATAAGGCGGCGCGGGTCGGACGTTTCCTGATGAATTTCCTCTCCCTGGCGTGTGTCGTGGGATCGGTGTACTATATTGTGACCACGGATCATCTGAGGACGCCCAGAAATCCCCAGGGGCAGGAGATCAATGAGGCGGTGACCTGTCTCACCAGCATTATTCGGGGCGAAGAGGATTTCTCGTGGACCATCGTGTCCGCCAACGACGAGCTCCGTATGGGGTGGGATCACGGCTATCACTACGAGACGATCACCTTCCTGCATGACATGGAGGGAGCCAACCCCAGCGCGATGATCCGTATTCCTACGAGAGTGGTCTACTTCTTTATTGAGAAGATCCCCATCGACTATAACGTGGCGTATGAGAACAGCGGCCAGGCGGTGTCCACGGACGGCGCCAACCAGCCGCTTCCCGCCAACCAGGGCATCGGCATGTACCAGGGGGAGAAGCGGTGGATCGTCATGTCCCGCATGTACTATTGGGCGCAGGCATTTTTGGAGATGTACCCCGACGAGATGGAGACCTATATGGAGACGGAGAATTTTGTGTGCTATCGAATTGAGCAGAATCCCTATCGTCTGTACAATTTTGCAATCAATTACATTTACAACAGTCCGAGTTACGATGTAGAGGAGTAAGGTATGGTTTCCCGCAGAAATTTTTTCAGTATCTTCCTTATGATGGCAGTATTGCTGTTTATGTTTCAGTTCTCGCAGGTGGTCCGCGAGAGCCAGAGCAACTATGACGTGAATACCTATGTGTCGGATCAGCCGCTTTCGGGACAGCAGAGATGGAGACAGAAATTTTCCAAGGAATACCAGATCGGCTCCTACCGCTCGGGGGACTACGCCCTGTTTTTCGGCGAGGACGGAAGCAATCTGGAGCAGGTGGTGGAACAGTGGTGCAGCTATACCAAGCGCAATCTGATCGTCTGCGCTTCGCTGGACGAGTACACGATCTCCAGACTGAATCTTCCGGAGGTGGTGCTGATCGACTCCCGGGTGATCGATCTGGAGGATGGCCTGCCCTCCTTTAACAAGTATACGAGCCTGGGCGTGCCGATCATATTCTGCAATATGCCGGATCCTCTGGTGATACGCAGGAACGCCTTTGTAAAGAACATGTTTGGGATCCGCGAGGTGATCCAGAATGAGGTCGAGGTCGAGGGCGTGCATCTGTTTGGCGATTTCCTCCTGGGAGGGGAGAGCTTTTATAAGGCGGAGTCGGAGGAGGACGAGGATATGCAGGATCTGGATCTGACGATGCCCTGGTATTTTACCTCCAGCGGGACCAAGACCTATATGGTGGGGATGTTAGATGAAATGATGAGCGGGAACGAGGCGAGGAATGAATATTTTCCCAGCCTGATCTGGCGAAACGGGTACAACAACTCCCATGTGTTCATGATAAACGGAGACTATCTGGAGAGTATGCTGGGGGTCGGCATTTTGGACGGCATCATGTACGAGGCGGACTCCTACGCGCTTTATCCGGTGGTCAACGCCCAGAATGTGGCGGTGGTGAATTTCCCCGGCTTTGCGGGGGAGAACGACGCAGAGATGGTGCGGTTGTACAGCCGCAATACGGAGGGGGCCATGCGCGACATCTTCTGGCCCGCGATCTCCGGAATGGCGGAAAACAGCCACTACCGCCTGACCAGTCTCATGACGGCCCAGTACAATTATTCGGACGACGTGGAACCGTCGGGAAATATGCTTGCCTTTTATCTGCAGCAGTTCAGGGAGTTTGGCTCGGAGGCCGGGCTGTCTTTGGATGATTGGGATGAGATGGAGCTCGGACAAAAGCTTCAGAGGGACGAGCAGTTTTACTCCTCGCTGAAGGAGACCTATACCTATGGAGCGGCGTATGCGAATCCCGAAGAGCTGGGGGGGCTGGAAGCGTTTCTAAACGGAGAGGGACTGCTTCGGAATGTTGAGACCGTCACCAGCGACTATCAGGATATGCAGCCCATCGTCTCCTATTACAATGACGATGTGACTCTGCAGAGCACTACGGCGGACGCCAGATTCCACACGTACTCGGATAATCTGCGGGTAAGGTCCATCGAGACGGCCCTGGGCTACTCCAATGTGATGCTCGACATGTATCCGGTGATCTGGCCGGAG
>CANRLX010000116.1 GCA_947631615.1 uncultured Acetatifactor sp. | reverse complement strand
TAACGCGCTGCTGATCTTATCTTACCTGGAAGCCTTTCAGCTTACACACGACCCGTATTACGCGGACATCACGAAACGGACGGCGGACTATATCCTGCGGGAGCTGACCGCGCCCAGCGGCGGATTCTATTGCGGACAGGACGCGGACAGCGACGGCGTGGAGGGGAAATACTATCTCTTTACGCCGGAAGAGGTGGCCGGCGTTTTGGGAGCGGAAGACGCCGCCCAATTCTGTCGGATGTACGATATTACCGCCGGCGGAAACTTTGAGGGCGGAAGTATTCCCAACCGCATCGGCTGCTCGGGAGCTGAATGGGACGCGACCGACGGGCGGCTTTTGAAGCTGTTGGAATACCGAAGAGCCAGAACGGACCTTCACCTGGACGATAAGATCCTTCTATCCTGGAACGGGTGGACGATGATCGCTCTGGCGGCGGCGGGCAGTATTCTGGATGACAGCCGCTATCTGGACGCCGCCGTCAGGGCGCAGGCGTTCATCGAAAGGTCTATGACCGATGAAGCGGGCCGCCTGTATCACCGCTTTTGTGACGGCGAGGCGGCCCACTCGGGACAGCTGGACGATTATGCGGTATATGCCCTGGCGCTGACGGAGCTGTACGGCAGGACATTTCGGACACGCTATCTGCGCGAGGCGGTCCGGTACGCGAAGCGGATGATGGAGCTTTTTGAGGACCAGGCGGCGGGCGGATATTTTATGACGGCCCATGACGCGGAATCGCTGATCGCCCGTCCAAAGGAGACGCACGACGGGGCCATCCCCTCCGGCAACTCCGCCGCTGCCATGGTGCTGGAGCGTCTGGCCGGCCTCACAGGCGAGGTGGTCTTTCGCGAGGCGGCGGACCGGCAGCACGCGTTTATGGCGGGGCAGATCGGGGCAGAGTATCCCGCTGGATACTGCTATGCCCTTCTGGCCATGTCCGGGGCGGTCTATCCGCACAGGGAACTGCTCTGTACTGGTCAGACGATTCCTGACGAGGTACGGACGTATATGAAAACAAACCCGGCCCATGATCTGAGCATCCTGTATAAGTCTGCGGAGAATGAAAAGGAACTCGCCCGCCTTGCTCCCTTCACCGAGCCATACCCGGTTTCCGCCCAGCCGGTGTTCTATTTGTGCGAAAACAAGGCCTGCCGCGCGCCGGAGACCGACTTCCGTAAGCTGGGTCTATGACGCGTATGAGTAGAATGTTTTGTCAGAGAATGTGGGCTGAGATAGGTAAATACCGCTGTGTTGCTGCCCACAAACCCTTGATATTACTGGATTTCTTGTAAAATCCTATAAGCGATAGAAGGTAATCTTTCTGAACAAATCTTTTGGATTTGTCGGTTGGATTACCTTCTTTCTTGTTCTGGAAGCCTTGGGAGTGCTAGGTTTCTTGAGAAGTGGCGTTTTAAGTGAAATTGGACAACTCCTGACACAAAATGTAAAAACTGCACAGACAAAATGAAATTATCTGTGTTCTGAACCATCACCTCCGATTTACTTTTTCTGGATATGCTGGGCCGCGGCTATCCTCTCCGCTTCATCTGGACACTTGTAGTTCAGCGTCCTGTGTGGGCGTTTCGTGTTGTAAAATGTTATGTAGTCATCTACCGCCTGTTTGAATTCTGCCACTGAGCGGTAATTCCGCCGGTACAGTTCCTCCCGTTTCAGACTGGCAAAGAAGGACTCTGCCACGGCGTTGTCATGGGGGCGACCTGTGCGGGAGAAGGACTGCTCCACCTGGTTGGATAGAAGAAGCTGCTGGAACGACTGGGAGGTATACTGTGTCCCTCTGTCGCTGTGGAAGATGAGGCCGTCGTCGGGCGTCCGTTCCGCATACGCCTGCCGGAACGCCGCCGCGATCAGCTTTGTGCTGGCAACCGTAGATACCCTGTGGACAATGACCTTTCGTGAGAACAGATCCAGAATGACGACGATGTAATAGTGCTTGCCTTTCATCTTGTAGCAGGTGATATCGCTGACCCAGATTTGGTTGGGCTGTTCCGCTGTGAAGTTTTGATTGAGGATGTTCTTTTTGGGTATGGAAGCTGTTAGCCGATTAAGGTCTTTCTTCGCGGTAGGACTCATGCTGACCAGACCCATCTCCTGCATGATGGACGTGACAAATCGCTTGCTCACCCGCTCGCCTTGCTGGATGAGGATGGCGCAGATCTTGTCTGCTCCAAAGATTTGATGATTCTCCTCGAATATCTCCTGGACCTTCTCGCTGATCTCCGCGCGCCTTTTGGCGTACCATGTGTTGTTCCGTTTGTTCCTCAGGATGTAGTTGTAGAACGTTCCCCGTGAGACCTCCAGTGCGTCGCAGAGCGTGTGGACGCTGAACTGACCGTACAGAGGTTCCAATGCCGCTAGCTTTTCTTTGAGTGGCGCCGAGACGGTACAATTCACACTTTTGAGGACTTGGATAATGGCCGCCTGCTTCTCGACTTTCCGCCGTAATGCATCAAACGCCTGGGGCGTGACCAGCACACCTGTATCCATGACGGTCGCCTGGTAGAGTTTGACCCAGGAGTAGAATGTGCTCCGGGCAATGCCTGTTTCCGCACAAATGTGCGCCACGCTCTCTCCGTTTTGATAACGCATGATAAGCCGGCGCTTTTCTTCTGCCGTGTGTCGCATGAGGATACCTCCTTTTTGGTGATACTGCACCATGAATGCAGTAGGAACTGATACGCCTTGTAAAGCCGCCAAACTCGCGCCATACCTAGTGTAGCGATGAACGACTGATAGGTATATGAAAAGACCTCCCACAATGGAGTAGGAGGTCTTTTACATATCACAAGAGGAATCAATCCATCTTGGCATCGTGTTTTTGCTTGTCATGATGCGTTATAATGACTCGCCGAGCTTCCACTGAGACAGCTGGCCGTTCGTACATGGAATTACTCTTGACCGTCGGCGACGGTTTTAAAGCCATAAGCTGCTCTTTCGTCATAACCTACACTACCCCTGTGCTAGCTAGGCAAACACAGGAGCATGACCCCCTCTTTCTAATAAATTTGCCGGATAAATCGCATATAGTATAACACCCCAAGCGGGAAAAGTATATAAGGCAATATAACCAAAAACGGCCACAAAAACTTGTGAATATGGCCGTCTCATTGTGTCAACATTGATCTCCTTTACCCAATTCCCTATACATATTGTATCACGCAATTCGGAGATTGTGCATAAATAATTTGGAAAATGATGGGGAAATTTGGTTGACGGGCAAGGCGGCGTCTGTTATCATGAACAATAGAAATGCATCGCGATTTGTGCAGGAGGTAGACAGATGGGCCGGATGCAAGAGGGTTTTGTTCTTTGCATGCTCAAGGAGGTCGGTTTGGACGACTATCCAATGGAGCGGGATTCCTTTGTGTTGGCATATTACAACCACATCAACGCTTGCCGCATCACAGACTTTAAAAATTACAGGTCTTTAGCTACCCGACTGGCTACGGCGTTCGCGGGCGAGCGCAAACAGCTTTTGCTCTACAGGCTCAAGCCAGACAGCAGACATCATCTTTTGTACGGAGGCATTTCCGACGATGAGGAGGAGACCATCCGGCAGGATCTCGAAAAAGGGACGCCCTTTAAAAACGAGAGGCTGTTTTTTGATACGGAGAAGGGCGCTGGGCTGTTGGGCATCTCCGTTTTCAAAATCAATGAGACACTCAAAAAGCCGCTTTTCGAGCAGTATAAAAGCGATGTGGAGGATGTGCTGGCAGCTAAGATCTATGAACTAGTGGGCGCACCGGACGGCATGGCTTACGAGTGCTTTGGCACCCTCGGCGGGGAGGATCTGTGTGTAATCAGCGTGTCCAATCGGTTCGAACTCATATACGGCCTTGTTGACAAGCTCAGATCTATGTTCGTTTATGTGCGGGACGAACACGGAGGAACAAGTCCGCAGATGCTGTTTCAGAATTCCTATTCCGCCCTGGTCATCGGAGACTGCGGTGACCGAACTGTCCAATGGGGTGATGCCAGAGCCCATATCTTCGCGTCTGTTAAGGGTGGCGCGTATGCGGAAGAGCGGAAGGGCTTCGAGGAATATCTGGAAAGCGTCAACAACCGGCTCGATGTGAAGGCTGGAAGCTACTGCGTAGGTGAGTACGACTATCTGTGGGAGTGCGCTGCGGAGAAGATCGGCCTCGACCTTTATACCGGCAATGGGATTTTCTGCCGCACGAACCCAAGTTACCAAAAATACCTTTTCCGAACCAGCACCGTCATATTGGCCAAGAAGGCTGGCACCCCAGCTGACAAAGGCACGGACGTCAGGATAGACTTGTCCATGGCTGGTGACAGGACGGAAGGGGAAGAGCGCGACGCCCAGAGTCTGCTGCGGCAAACCATAGAAAAACTTCATAAGAAACTCGGCGGCGGAGGAAAAAACGATTCCCAGAAGGACAGCCAACAATTCGGCTATATCGACCAAGCTCTTTCGCTACTTTGCAAGGACTATATGCGAGTCCATGATATGCCATCCTGCCGGGAGTGGCGGCAGGAGCTGTGGGAGCAGTATGAAGCGGTCATGGAAGGCGTATGCTATCTTGCGGGAACGGTCTGCGGTGCATTGTCGCAGACGGAACGGCAAGAGAAGAAAGACTATTTTGACCGGTATTTTGATCGTGTCGTATTGAATCTTCACCAGTCATTTAGCGACATCTCTCAGATCGACAGCCTGTACTACGAAAAACTCAACTCCAATCTGCACAATTCAGGTGCTTATGTCCAGATTCTGCGGGCATATTATGAGATCATCAAGAGCATGAGCCGCATCTTCTATGCTGTGCCGCGGGAGGACGACATCCCACAAGACAAGATTGTACCCATTGTTGTTTTGGGACTCACGCCAAAAATAACGGCGCAGACGTTTTGCGTCTCGGAGGAACGGGAGAGTGCGAAGGTACTGGTGGTGTTCACACTTCCCTATCAGGCTCTTTCCAATATCCCCAAATACATAGGTCCCCTCTTCCACGAGCTGTTCCATAATTATATTCCTACCAGTGTGAGAATGTACAACTATTATTACGGGGCGTCCCTTTGCGCGTTGCTGTTTAGAGAGTATATGGACAGTCTGCTACTAACGTTGAGCGACTGCAAGCCATTCAACCTTCCTGGCCGCATGGATGCGCAGGTTGGATATAGCTACTCCGATTTTGACGAAAGTAGTCTAGTGTGCGTGTGCCAGGAAGTCTTTGAGCAAATGCACGAGGAGATATACTCATTGGAAAAGGACAGCATCCCGGTCACATCAGATCATTACATGAGTATTGTGGACCAATATCTACTGGGCATGGAACCACTGGGCGTCAAAGGGGAGGAAACGGTTTATGAGCGGTTTCTCGTGGCCCTCCTACGGCGGCAGACGGACCCACTGGCCACGAAACTGGCTGATGGGATGAAGGCCGCTTATGACGAGCAGTGGAAAGACCACAGTAAGACCCCCGAGGCAGAACAGTCTGGCGAGGGTATTGCGGAGAGGATACTCCGGGACAGGGGGGTTATCAAGTATATTCACAAGCTTGTGGTGGAAAAGCACAGTACTCGCCAAGCCCTCACAAACGCGAAAAAACTGTTCTGGGGCATGTGGAACGAGATCTTTCCCGACCTTTATGACATCAACCTGCTGATACCAGAGAACAAAAAAGCGGACAGGCTGCCGCAGTATCTGTGGCAGATCTATAACGTCAGAAATGACATTGAACCATTGGCAGATACGCAGTATGACAAAAACCCAAAAATCACCGCCAATGATTTGCGGATTGGGATGGCTGTGGACATCCTTTGGCAGCAGAATGAACCAGAAAAGGAACTGAACGAACAGGTATTGAAGAAATATCTGACGCAGACCCTGGACGCGAGCAGACAGGAGGTCGAAAGAGAGACCATGATCGCCTGGAGCGTATACAATTACCGTATGTACAGGACATGGATATCTCCCTTATGGAACATCGCGAAAAATGTGGAGGGAGTCATCAGCAACCAGTTGGAAAAGCTGCGGAGCGTCGATACGGTTGTGCTGGATGAACTGAAGAAGCTCCAGAGCTTTTATAGGAGATACTATACCATATACAGAATGAAAGACGCTGCAAAGCAGACACAGGAGTTGTTTGGTCTCTGTCTGGACATCATCCGGGGATACGGCCATCCGTCAGACTGCGCAGCGGTCTGGGGAGCGTGCCTGAATACGAGATGGGTCCACCCAGCGCCCGGCACAGGCGGCGGGAGAGTGAACTTCCAGCGGCAGGCTCAGAAATATATAGAGTCCGTCGGACTATACGAAGTGGACGATCCAGAGGATATGTTTAAGGCACTGGAGAACATATATGCCAACAATATCTATCTCAAGGACCGGAAGCTCTGGTTCCGGGGCGAGACGGACGCCGGACGCAGGTGTGTGCCATCCCTTATGCGCTCAGCGCAGCCGCTGGACGAGTCGCTGGCGGAGATCGTGCGGCGCGAGATCCGATACGCCAAGGCAAAGCTGTATTCCTTTGTTGATACGTCCGGATTTAATGACGCCGACTGGATGGCGCTGCTGCAACATTATGAGATCCCGACGCCCGTTCTGGATTGGAGCGAGGATTTTCCCACGTCGTTGTTTTTTGCCACCAGTAGATGGCTTGACGGCAAAAAGCAGGATAAAGACGCGGCGATCTATACCCTCGACCCGGTGCTGATGAATATGGCGGCCAGGCTGATGAAATGCAAGGATGGCAGCAATGCGGATAAGCTCAAAGAGCAGATTGAGCAAAATCAAAATAAGCTCTTGAATGATCGTTCCGTGGGCGACCTTCCGTTTTTCAGCGAAGAGGAGGATGTCCGCCAATACTCCGAGCATGCCAGAACGACCGAGAAAGATAGAGATGATGATCTCGCAGGCGACTACCCGATCGCGGGACGTGTCAGGATGAATAACGACAGAATGGTGGCGCAGGCAGGCGCGTTTGTGTTCCCGAACATCCACAGAAAGAATACAGAGCCACCGGAAAGGGATCAGTATTACACGTTGCACATGGCGGATACGCTCCAGGAAAAATACGTGGAGGCCCTGCTGGAAAGCAATGTAAAGCACCCAGTGCTTTTCCTACACAAAATCGTTTTGAGCCATCGACATTGGGAAAGGTTCAAGGACTTCACGCGGCACATTGGGATGAGCAGGGATGTAGTGTATCCTGAGCTTCGCGAGATGCGGGACGAGATCGACCACGTGTGCCAGACTGGCTTGAAGCAGCCAGAGAAGGATGCGAAGAAATAGCGACGTAAAAGGCATACAGTAATAAAAGCTCTCTGCGTAGGAACGCGGAGTGCTGGTGGAGTTCGGAAAGGTGATTTCGTTCCAGGCGAGCGTTTTTAAATAGGTATCTTTGTATTATAGCTATAACATGGATTGTATTATATGATTTCATAAATATCGCTGTGTTGCTGCCCGCAAACCCTTGAAAATAGGGACTTTTTCAAAAAATACTATAACGACACTCGCACCAAGCGCCCGGAGGCCGACGGTCTCCGGGCGCTCACCTTGTCCATGCTTTTTCCTGTCCGTTCAAAGATATCTCGCTCTGTCTGGCATCTCATTTATCCCCGATGGTCCGCTCCGCGCCGTATATGGCTTGCTCATGCGTGAACCCCTCGTATTCCAGTTGTCCGATCAGGTACTGCCGCGGGAATGGCGCGATACACATATACTCCGCCGCTGTCCTAGCCGCCAGTTCTCTCCAGTCCGCTTTACAGCTATCAGCACCAAACACGGCCTGATCGTGAGTATAGCCGTCACATTCAAGCTGCTTGACAAGGCGGCTATATGAAAGGGGCATAAAAGTAATGTATTTCTTTGCCGTAATCGCGGCCCGCTCGTTCATGTCCATAGTCCCCAAAACTGGCTGTTCCATATTCAATCCCCATATACCCGACTTGCCTATACAGCACCATCGTACCACAACACAATGTAAAAGTAAATTGTATTTTCAATGCTTATTGTGTCATAGATACACGATGCCCGCTCACACTATAATGTGTTTAAGACTGGAATAGGGAGCGGACAGCATGGAAAAATTTATCATAACCCCCAAAGAGGACAAGGCCGTCACCATGACCATACGCATTGATAGGTCGATCCAAGAGAGATACAACGCCCTCTCCGCAAAAACGAACCGCTCCCGTAATGAGTTGATCGGCATGGCCTTACAGTTTGCATTGGACAATATGGAGATCAAAGAGAAAGGCAGCCCCTAAGTAAGCTGGAGGTAAATCCTGTTACCCGCACCAAGCGCCCGGAGGCCGACGGTCTCCGGGCGCTTGAGGCGCTTGTATGTTTCCTCGTTACCGATTATAATGGGCCTGGCGGAAAAACTCATTTTCCGCGATCCTGTCAAGGCCAATGGTGTCCGAGAGCATCAACTGAGATCAGCGCGAAATAAGGAGGTCACCCATGCTTTTCATCTGTTATCCCAAGTGCAGTACCTGCCAGAAAGCGCAAACATGGCTGGATGGGCAGGGCGTGCCCTACGACGTCCGCGACATCAAGCTGGACCGGCCCACCGAGGCGGAGCTGCGTGCCTGGCACGAAAAGAGCGGCCTGCCGCTGAAGCGGTTTTTCAACACCAGCGGCCTGCAATACAAGGCCCTGGGTCTGAAAGAGCGGCTGCC
>CANRLX010000115.1 GCA_947631615.1 uncultured Acetatifactor sp. | reverse complement strand
TTCCCCACGGCCTTCATGCACTCGTCAAAGCTCCCGCCCTGAATCACCGCCTTGGCAAACTCCCTGTCCTGCCGGCAGAAGCCGACCAGCGCACGGTGGACCGCCTCTTTCATAGCCGTTCCATAGCGGTCGAATTTCCCGTCTTTTAGCCCCTCGTCCAGCTTTTTTATCGCCTCGTCAACCATGCTGCTGCGCCTCCTTACGACTCTCCAGTTCTTCGATCAGCCGCCGGATGCGATCCATAGACTGTTTTTGGCTCTCTTCATTCCACCGGCCCAGCTCGGTCCCTTGCACGGCATTCAAAAGCATCTTAGCTGCATAATCGATGTTCCCTTCTGTGACTGGTGTGCCTGGCTTGATAATCTCTCTTGACTTTCCGGGATAAAGTGTCTTCTCATACGTCAGCGAAAAAGTCCACTCCTTCCCGGGCACGAAGCTCACCACGTCGATCAGATTGTACTTCACAGCTGACTGCCGGATGTTCTCCAACATTATCGTGTCTCGCAGCTCCAGCAACGCGATCTGACAGTATGGTCGCTTTTCCGGCACTGCCTCTCCCTTGGCTTTCAGCGCGGCCGCATATGCCTTCATCATTGACATTTCCCTTCCTGCCCTGCTATAATAGGGCTGTCATTATTTGGCTTTGCCGCTTCCGGCGTTACCGTCGCCGGGGGCGGCGCTTTTCTTTTCCAGCGCATTGAACACGTCAGCGTATTTCTGGGCGCCCTCCCGTTTGTTGCAGTAGGCCCAGTACCCGCCCTTTTTGAACCACTCCCGGTTCCCGCGCTCGTCCGGCCGGCTGGCATCCCGCAGCCTGTACACGCCCCAGACCACGTCCTCTCCGTGCCTGACTGGACCCACTCGCCACTCGCTCTTCATCCGTACACCTCCGGCCGGCCCGTCCGGCACAGGTAGGTGCAGCCGCCGTCGTTGTCCGGAAGGGTCCGCGCATACCCCCAGGGCTTGGCCACCTGGCCGATGTACACGATCTGCGGGTCATGCAGCACGCTCTCGCCCAGCAGTAGCTGCATGGCCACGCCCGCCGCCGACCGGCTGATCTGGATCTGGTCCCACCAGGGGACCCGCACCGCGTCGAAGGCTGCCACCCCGGGTGCGTCCTGGGCAAACAGCACCTCTCGGACGGTGGTCCCCTCGAACTCCGCCGAGGCCATCCGGTTGATCACCACCTCGCCGGCCATCATCACGTACTCGTCCGCCCAGCCGGGCCGCCAGACCGCCTCCAGGTACCGGGCCAGCAGGGCCGCATCGTCATACCTGACATACAGGTGCTGCTCCGCCTCATACCCGGCGTCCACATCACCGGCCACGACTGCCTCGCCCATGGCCGCCACCCACTCATAGCTCGGGTCCAGGAGGGGGTCGTGCCCATCATCCGGCGGGGCCGTGTCACCGGCGTCCCGCTCCACGCTCCTGTAGGAAACCAGCACCATCAGCATCGCCACGATGCACAGCGCCATCACGATCCTTGCGAATGCCATGCTTGTCCTCCTTATGTATTGGTTCAAATACCGTACATTTGTCCCCCGCCGGGCAGGGCCGGCGCCGGCGGTGCTCCAAAACATATGCGCATATCGCCATGAGCTCCCAGCCGTCGCCCACCGTCACCGGCCGGTGATACCAGCACGCCCGGCACCGCTCCGGCAGCTCCTTCGCCGCGGTCACTGCGGATACGCGGTGTCGACCAGCCGCTTATACTGTTCCCCGGTGATTTCGCCGTGCTGCTCGGCGTCGTACAGGACCCGCTCCTTCTCCTCACGGTCCTCCGCCGTCAGCCTTTTCAGCCGCCGCATATACGACTCAAAGCTGTTGTCCTTGTTCTCCTGCGCCATTACCCGCACCTCCGTCACACAGCGGTCTGCTGCAGCTCGTACAGCTTCCGCCCGATGTCGATGGCCAGATAGCTTTTCTTCCGCTGGGTCTGCTCCCGCATGAACGGCACGTCCGCCAGGAACGCCGCCGTCTCGCCTTTTCCCTTGCCCAGGTACTTGCGTACCTGCTCCTGGGACAGCACATTGCCGTACTGCCCCCGGATGTCCTCCACGATCTCCCGCTTTGTCGCCATATGGCACCTCCTTTCTGTCTTGTCCCCCTCCTGGCCCTGTGGTAGAATCAGGGCGAAAGGAGGTGAAAACTTATGCCTAGTGACGTTACCCTGAGTACGTTCCCGTCCTCGTATGCAGAGGCTTTGGCGCTTCTGTATGTCCAGCGCCAGGACTTGACCGGTAAGTCTCCTGAAGAGATCCACACGATGTATCAGGAGGCTTATTACGCCATCCGCAAGGACCATCACCAAAAGTGGGAAGATGGCTGGTTCAAAGCAAAGGGCGCAGAAGTGAGGCAACCCTGACCATCTCGCAGGACAGTTCGGCAAGCTCCCGATCATCAGTACTGTCCTTCGAACGCTCGGAGAGCAGCTGCAACTGCTTTTCGAGCGTTTCTTTTATGCGCTCCCTTCTCTGGGCTTTTTCCTTTCGTCTTTTGAACATTCCCGCTCACGCTCCTTTCTTCTTGTCCCCCTCCCGGCCCTGTGGTAGAATCAGAGCGAAAGGAGGTGATATTATGGAATATATTTGCCCGTTGATGAGCACCGCAAAAGAAACTGTCGCTTGTAATACCAAGTGCGCACTGTGTCTCAAAGACGGCCCGCACACCACCTGTGCCATCAACCTGTGTGCGATCCACATTGATCGGCTGGAACAGGCGGTCTCAGCACTCCGCTGTGACAACAGGGCCCGGCGTGTCTGACCCTGCCAGCCGAATGCGACTGTCCCCCGCCGTCGGAAGTGCTGTTTCCGGCGGCGTAATTTGTCCTACCCGCTCCACTGCTCTGTCGAACTCACCGTCCGGCAAAAACTCAAATGAGTCAACAGAGTTGATCCTGATGGTCAGGACGGCAGACTTCCCGGCTTCTTTCTCATAGGTGATTCTGTCGATACCCTCGCCCATGGTTTTCCCGTCAAGTTCCAGCATCGTACACGTCCCCGTGTCCAATATCCTTACTTTCGCACTCATATACCTCACGCTCCTTTCTGTCTTGTTCCCCTCCCGCTCCTGTGGTAGAATCAGGGCGAAAGGATGTGACCAAAATGATCGAATACGCCCAGAAGCTCTACCACTGTCACAAGCTCAAGCGTAACGTCACCATCTTTGAGGACTACGAGATCATTGACGGAGTTCGTACCCTGGTGCGCTGCTCATGTCCATTTCACACGGGCACGGCAGTCGAGGGCCGCCGTTGCGATGGTCAGAATGATTTTGGCTTTCGGTGCGGCTTTGCTGACTGGTCAATATCTCAGTGACCAGCTCCATCATCTCGTCAGTCCTCTCACATGGCGGCGTGTAGCAAAATAGCCGCAAGTCGCATGCCGTACAGTCTGCCGACCGTTCTACACACCGGCCTTTTACGGCATGGTGAAATTCCAACATGTCCATTCCCGCTCACGCTCCTTTCTGTCTTGTCCCCCTCCCGCTCCTGTGCTATACTCACAGGGAAAGGAGGTGTTACTTATGACCCAGGCTGCAAATACGCTTTTGGGAAAAATGGTCAAGGCATACAAGGAAACAAAGAATACCGATTTTCCGTATGCCTTTTACATGGATGTCCCGGATCGTGTACTCATGGAACTTGAAGATAACGGCTTCATCACCCAAAAGCATAATGTTATCGGGACGATTTCCCTCACGCCTCAAGCGATCCAGGGGGCAGATAGTTAATCCCACGGCGTTAGCGGAAGTGGCTTTCTGTAGCCTTCATGCTCTTTCATCCACTTCTCGGCCTTGTCAAAGGTCCCGTCCGGGTGGAACTGGAAATCATCCGTGTTCTGGATATGGATGGTCAGCTCCGCTGGATCGGAGCCTTTCTTTTTGTACTCGATGAGGTCCACACCCGCGCCTATCGTTTTCCCGTCCAGTTCCAGCCAGGCCCCCCGGCCATTATCCAGTATCCTTACTTTCGGTGTCATAGCTTGTTCCTCCTTTCTTTTGTGTTGTCCAGCTCCCCAAAACACCAGATATCGAAATATCAATAGTAATGTTGTATAATTTTGGTTGTGTTCTACTACTTCTACTTCCAGCATGGATGAAAAATGAAAGGAAAAGTTTGAATGCCAAAGAAATACAATCTTGGGAAGCCATCGGATATGCGCCGTTTTCAGCGGGACATACAGAGCATTGCCATGGAAAAGGCTGTAGACGCTGTACAGAGTCGCTCGTACAATGTCACTTGCCCGCATTGCCACCGCCCTGTAACGGTCATGCCCGGCAAACATCCCTGCCCGCTTTGTCGGCAGGAGATCGATTTAATCCTCAATATCCACTGACACGTTGATCCCCATAGAGGCCAGTTCCCGCGCTAGGGTGCTGGCCTCTTTCAATACCTCGGTCAGTCTCTCCGCTTTCGCAGCTGCCGCATCCACAGCGGCGGTATCGATCTTCACTGGGATATGTACATCTGCCATTTTCTCACGCTCCTTTCTGCCCAGCTTTGTAGAGCGCCGCGACCTCTACGTCCAGTGCCTCGGCGATGGCCATGATGTCGCAGACCTTGATGATCTTGCGCCCGTTGAGCATGTCGCTGAACTGCTGTTCAGTGAAGCCCGCTCTATGCGCCACCGCACGCTGTTTCATGCCCCGCTCATTGATGATCCGCACAATGTTCTCCGGGACCATAGCATTACTGACTGCCGCATTCATTCCCTTCACCTCCTTCTTGAAGTCTCATCATCCAGCAGGATGTCAACGACATTCTGCTGGATTCGTGATATTTTTCTGTTCTTCTTAATAAAAACATCACGTCAGGTCGGTTTTCTCAACCTTATGCGACTATAATAGTCGTATTTTCCGTCTTTGTCAATAGTTATCAGGAAATTTGTTCGGAAATCTCAAACATTTTGTATTGACAACCCCGATTAAAACTCGTATTCTTAGACTAGGAGGTGTGAAGCATGGCTTTTACCGACAGAATGAAGGAAGCCCGACTGGCGGCTGGGCTTACACAAGAAAAGGTCGCACATGCGATCGGTGTCGCAAAATCTACTTATACGGGGTATGAAAAAGGTAACAGCGAACCAAACATCCTCCTCCAGACCAGAATCATGGGAGTTTTAGGCATTGACGCGAACTTCCTCTTCCAGGACGAAGTCAACCTAAGACGCTCTGCCGCTACTCCTTGGGAGATGGAACACATCATAAAAAAATACCGCTCCCTGGACGGCCCTGGCCAGGAAGCGGTAGACGCGATATTGGATTGTGAGCATCGGCGGTGTGCGGACGACAAACAGCGGCCAGAGAAGGTGGTGGAGCTGTTCCCCACCCGGAAGTATCTCCAGTCCGCTTCTGCCGGCCACGGAGATTTCAATGACGACGCCTCCTACGAGATCGTAGATCTGGTGAGGCGGCCACCAGTTGGAACCTCTTTCATCATTACTGTGAATGGTCACAGCATGGAGCCAACCTATTATGATGGGGATATGCTATTTGTCCGTGCCCAAGAGAGAGTCGAGCTCGGCGATATCGGACTATTCACCCAGGGACCGAATCTCTATATCAAGGAATCTGGCCCAGTGGGTCTGATCTCCCACAATAGAGACCAATACCCGGACCCCATTACCGGCACAGAAGATGAACCCATCCGCGCCCAGGGGAAGATCCTCGGCGTCTGCACAGAGGATTATTTGAGATGATCACCCGCACAGAATTGGCGCAGATCTCCATTATGGTAAAGCAACTCGCTGAAAGCACCCACCTTATGAACACAACTTTATCTCCCCAGGTTTTCTTTGGCAGACTTCATTTTTCATTAGATATCCTTTTAGAATTGGTCGAATACGAATATAAAAACTCTAGCATTTTCCCGGAAAGCTTACCTTCCAAAGAATTCAATTCCCTTGTCGAGCACATAGGTGAGACGGTAGATTTATTTGTTGAAAGAGCTTTAATTTCCGAGCATCAGAAAATTGAAAAATTGAAAACTTATAAGGGAAAGTATAATCACTACGAGAACTTTATGATTTCTCTTATATCTGCTTTTGATTGCGCTGATCAGTTTTGGTCCGGCAATCAGCTTTGGCCGCATTATTCTGGTCCTTTATACACAGATGAAAATTATCAGCGAGTGCAGCAATTATACGACCAATTAGATGAACTATATGGTCCCATTGCTCAATCCAAAATAGAATTGACTCCTTCCAACAACAGACAGTATACAAACCGCCGAAACACTCCTGATTTTTCCGGCTCATTCCTCCATATCGCTGGTCTCCCTCTTCAAATCGGCACCTTTTGTAAGGTTTCCCATTTCTCGGACTACCTTGAGATATTTTCTCCTACCCATAGGCATTATCTTGCCGTTGAGAAAATATCAAATATCGTCGTTCTTTCATATAAGGATTTAAAAAAACTGTACGATAAGCTTGTGGCGGCGGATGCCACCAATGCGGCTTTCAAAACGCTCTGTAAAGCAATTGATATCTCTTCTAAGAAAAAGCATCTCCCAACACAAACCAAATTCCTTCTTTTTACATACCGAGATAGCAAGGCAGAGCCTCAATCCATCATCTTTCAACTGAACGACGGCAACCTCCAAGATGCCCTAAAATTCACATCTGGAAGTTCCGCTCCCATCAGGCCCCGAGTTGACCTGTAAAACAAAAAACGCTGCTCCCGGTCTCGCACACCGAAAGCGGCAATACAGAAAGGAGAATCCTCATGCTGGACAAACAAGACATCGAAATCATCAAAGAGATCGTTGACGCATCCGAAAACCGCACCCACGCTTATATCGAGGGCGCTATTATCCCTCAGCTTCAGCTGCTGGCGGAAGGCCACCAGAACATCCTCGATACCCTCGCGCCCAAGAACCGGGTCGAGGCTCTGGAGGACGAGGTCGTGTTCATGAAGTCTGTTATGAAAGCCATGAGCCAGGAGATCGCCGAGCTGAAAAAGGCCCAGTAAAACAAAAAACGCCGCTCCCGGCATCCCGGAACGGCTTGACAATTTCAGATAGGGCGGTTATACTAAAGGTACAAAGAGCGCTGCCGGTTCCGGTCAGCCCTTAAAGTGCTTTGAAGTGATCGCCGAACTTGTCAGGGTTACCGGCGGTCACTTCTTTTTCGCCTGAATGAACAGGCTGCAAATACCAATGATGACCAAGCAAAGTTCAAAGACTTCGGATGTACTCATGGGCAGCCCCCCTTTCCAAAGATCAGGGGGCAAGAAGCTGCCCCCGTAAACGGGGGCTGACCTTCGCCGACAGCGCGGGCCACATCGTGGCTTATCCGCATAGTATCACAGGACCCTGCAAAAAGCAACAAAAACGCCGCTCCCGGTCTCGCACACCGGAAGCGGCAACGTAGAAAACCACCTCAAACCACAAGGGGATCGTCTACCCTTTTAGGGTATCACATCCCCTCCGAAAAAGCAAGGAGGAGCTGTGCATGGCTGAGTATAATTACGTCCGAAAGTCCATCGTCTACGAGGGGAAACGCTACTATGTCCGGGGCAAGACGGAGCGAGAGGCCTTGAAAAAGCTGGCCACGCTGGAGGCAGAGTTGAAAGCCGGCACCCGGACGCTGAACTCCAAGACCACCGTCAGGCGGTGGTCTAAGGAATGGATGGAGGTCTATGTCGTCACCCGCGACATCACCAAAAAATCAGCCAGGATGTATCAGGAGAAGCTGGATAACCACATACTGCCCGCCATCGGCGCCATGCGTTTGGTCGACGTGCGGGACACCCACCTGCGGCGGCTTCTGAACGACTGCGCGAAGACCCTCTCCTGGTCCACCGTGCAGAAGATCCGCATCATCATCCGGGCCATGTTTCGCCAAGCCCGGGTCAGCCGCCTCATCTCCTACGACCCCGCCGAGACGCTGGCCCTTCCCAAGGCCATCAAAGGTAAGCGCCGGAGCATCACGGAATATGAGCGAGAGCACATCCTGGCCGTGGCGGAGACGCACCGTGCCGGCCTGTACGTACTCATGATCCTATATTGCGGCATTCGCCCCAATGAGGCGGCAGCGCTCCAATGGAAGGACATCTATTTCAACCCAGACGAGCAGCGGTATTATATGCGCATCGACAAGGCCCTGGAGAGCGGCGACAGCAAGACCATAAAGGATCCGAAGACAGACGCCGTCCGGGACATCCCCATTCCGGACGCGCTCTGGGCCCGACTGGAGCCCGTCAAAGGGGAGCCCTTTGCCTACGTGCTGCTGCAGCCCCGCGGGAAAAAACGCCACACCGAGAGCAGCCTCCATTGTGCCTGGCACAATTTCAAACGCCACCTGGACATACATATGGGCGCGGAGGTGTACCGGAACCAGATCATCAAGCATGGCTGGGAACTGCACCCGCTTCTGGAGTCCGAGGAACAGTGGGAAACACTGGTCCCCTACTGTCTGCGTCATACCTACTGCACTGATCTCCAGCGCGCCGGCGTCCCCATCAATGTGGCCAAGTACCTCATGGGCCACAGCGACATATCGGTCACCGCCAACATCTATACGGCTACCACCCCGGACGTGGTCTCGGCGGCTTCGGAGGCACAAAATTCTTTTTTGGCACAGCAAAAAGCAAAAAAAGCCGCAGCCACAAGGGCTGCGAGCTAAAAATTTGGCACATTTTTGGCACATCAACCCCGGCCAAAACCGGTCAAAACCGGGTTTTCAAAGGCAGAAAAAACGCAAAAGAAAAACCCTGGAGCCCTTGGGGCTCTAGGGTTTTCTAGTGGCAGCGGGAGAAGGATTCGAACCCTCACATACGGAG
>CANRLX010000114.1 GCA_947631615.1 uncultured Acetatifactor sp. | reverse complement strand
CACATCATATGGTGTCAAAACGCTGTAATATACACAATATCCTGCGGTCATCTTTGTGTAGTATATTTCCTGATATGGACTTGCTATTATCCCCGTTTAGAGTGATTAATACAGTACCGAAAGGGGCGCGGGTTGCCGGTGGCAACCTTTGCGGCAGAGCCGCAAAAGCGCCGACCGAGCCGGAAGGCGAGACAATCACACCGAAAACGGAGGACACGAAAATGAAGAACACAGCAAGACAGCAGGCTGAAATGAAGAAACAGACCATCGGGGTCGAGGTTGAGATGAACAGCATCACAAGGAGCCGCGCCGCGGAGATTGCCGCTGACTTCTTCGGAACAGGCCGCCACGAATACACAGCCCGCCGGAACGGCTACGAAACCTACAGCGCCTGGGACGGCGAAGGCAGAGAATGGAAATTCCAGAAGGACGTCAGCATCGCGGGACCCGACAGCGAGAAATGCGAACTGGTTACCCCGATCCTGAAATACAAGGACATCGAAACCCTGCAGGAACTCATCCGCCGCCTGCGCCACGCGGGAGCCAAAAGCGACGCCGCCAGAGGATGCGGAGTACACATCCACATCGGAGCGCAGGGGCACACCCCGCAGACCCTCCGCAACCTTGCCAACATCATGGCGAGCCACGAAAGCCTGCTGGCGGACGCCCTCGACCTTGACCGGGGCCGCATGAGCCGCTACTGCCGCACGGTTGACCCGAGATTCCTGGAGCAGCTTAACAAGAAAAAACCCAAGACCATGGCAGAACTTGCGGACATCTGGTACGGCAGCCAGGGCGAAAACTACGGACGCACCCAGCACTACAACGGCAGCCGCTACCACATGCTCAACCTCCACGCCACCTTCACAAAAGGGACGGTCGAGTTCCGGCTTTTCCAGTTTGACGCCCCGGCAAACGGCAAGAGAAACGGACTCCACGCCGGACAGCTGAAAAGCTACATCCAGCTTTGCCTGGCGCTTTCCCAGATGGCGAAGGAAGTCAAAACGGCGAGCGCAAAGCCCCAGCAGACCGAGAACCCCAAGTACGCGATGCGCACATGGCTCCTCCGGCTCGGATTCATCGGAGACGAATTTGCGACAGCGCGGGATATCCTGACCCGCCGCCTTGACGGGGACGCGGCCTTCCGTCACACGGAACGACCCGCCGCTTGAAGGGATCGCAGGAGATAGCCTCCTGCCACCTTGCCTTGACCGCTTCGGCGGTCTTAAGGTGGTAGAAGGGTACCCCCTTCGGAAAGGATGAACACACTATGGCAAGAAGATTTTACATCGCCTACGGCAGCAACCTTAACGTCCCTCAGATGCGGATGCGCTGCCCGCACGCCACGATCCTCGGAACTGCTGTCTTAAAAGGCTGGGAGCTGCTTTTCAAAGGAAGCAAGACCGGCTCCTACCTCACGATTGAACCGAGCGAAAACGGCACGGTCCCTGTCGTGATCTGGGAGGTCGATACAACGGACGAGGCGGCGCTTGACCGCTACGAGGGATTTCCAAACTTCTACTACAAGAAGGACATCCGGCTCCGGTACAAAGGCATCCGCACGGGACGGCGCAGAACGATTACTGCGTTTGCCTACATCATGCATGAGGAACGCCCCATCGGAGTGCCTACAGGTTTCTACATGAGGACCTGTCTGGACGGCTACGACACTTTCCGCTTTGACCGGAACGTACTGCTGAATGCCTACGATAAATGTGAAAGGATGTGCGGATATGAAGGATAACACGAACATCAGGGAAATCGGGGTATGCCCGCGCTGCGGAAAGACCTACACGGAGCCCCCGGCTCTTTCCAGAACGGATAACGAGACGCTCATCTGCCCGGACTGCGGCACCAGGGAGGCGCTGGAGAGCCTCGGCGTCAGCGCGGAGGAGCAGGATAAAATCCTCGAAACCATCCACCGCAGCCTGTGTAGTCCGCGATAAACTACACAATCCGCAGCCCGAATCATTGTGTAGTTTATTTCTCGATATGGCCTTGCTATTATCCCCGTTTAGAGTGATTAATACAGTACCGAAAGGGAAAACAAAGAAAACGGAGGGTACGAAAATGACAAAGGCGCAGGTTGGAATGAAGGTAGAGGCTTACAAGGGAGACTGCATCGGCATCCTGATCCAGAGCACCACATGGCAGGGCGAGATCGTAAAGGTAAACAAAAAGAGCATCCGGGTACGGCTTGACGAAAGCACGAGCAGATTCGGCAGCAAGGTGACGAGCCATTGGGAAAACCTCGGCACGGAGAAGCCCTACCGCTTTGTGAAGACCCTGAAAGACGGGCGCAGCCTTTACCGCAGCGAGTCAGACCTTTACGGATGCATCACACTTTGAGGAGGACGGGAAGATGACAAAGCAGAAGAAGATCAGGAACATCATAGACGGAACGACCGCGGCAATCGAGGCGATGAAGAAAGCCGGGACGCTCACGGAGGAGATTCACGCGGCGGTTATCGACAACATGAACCGCGTAATCGCCGCCGTCGCGGAGCAGTAAACAGCCGGAACCGGGCGGTCATAAACCGCCATAAATACACCAAAAATCCACTGCGATGATTGTGTAGTATATTTCGCGATATAGCCTTGCTATTATCTCCGTTTAGAGTGATATATATACATACCGAAAGGGAAAACAAAGAAAACGGAGGACACGAAAATGACAATCAGCGAAGGAATGAAGAAATACAGACTGCCGAACCCGACCACACCGGAAGACCTGGAACTCAACTGGAACAAGGTTCTGACCTTCGGAGACAAGGTTCTCCTGTCGGGATACTACTTTAACGGAAAGAACAAGCCCTCATACTTCGGAGCGGTTTACGAATTCCTGACGGACGACCGAACTTGCGAGGGCGCCATCGGGCTTTGCGCGGTCAGCGAGGTTGAGTTCGAGGACGACGGACACGCCATCGCCTGGGCGATGAGCCAGGCGAAATAAAACACAACGAAGAATACACCGGGAACGGAGCCGCGAGGCTCTGTGTCTCGTACACATAGATTCTTTGAAAGTCGCTCACGGGCGGCTGTTTTTTATGCCTTGGGAGGGGTGACAGTCATGGCAATGCGGAAACTGAAAAAATACAAGCCCACGAGGTTCATGGCAAAGGACTCTTACTACGACAGGGACTCCGCCGACTTTGCGGTGGCGTTCGTCCAGAGCCTATGCCACACCAAGGGCACCTGGGCGGGAAAACCATTTGAACTGATCGACTGGCAGGAGCAGATCATTCGGGATATTTTCGGAATCTTAAAACCCAACGGCTATCGGCAATTCAATACCGCCTACATTGAGATACCCAAGAAACAGGGCAAGTCGGAGCTTGCCGCCGCCATCGCGCTGCTCCTCACCTGCGGCGACGGTGAAGAACGAGCCGAGGTCTACGGCTGCGCCGCCGACCGCAACCAGGCGAAGATCGTGTTCGATGTGGCCGTGGACATGGTGCGGTTCTGCCCGGCTCTTTCCAAGCGTGTGAAGATACTGGAATCGCAGAAGAAGATCGAGTATCTGCCTACCCGCAGCACCTATCAGGTGCTTTCGGCGGATGTGGCGAACAAGCACGGCTTCAATACCCACGGCGTGATCTTCGATGAACTGCATACCCAGCCGAACCGGAAACTCTACGATGTTATGACGCAGGGCTCCGGCGACGCCAGAATGCAGCCGCTTTATTTTCTGATTACCACTGCCGGCAATGACACGAACTCCATCTGTTATGAGATACACCAAAAGGCGCTGGACATCGAAGCTGGACGCAAAATCGATCCCACTTTTTATTCCGTCATTTACGGAGCGGATGAGTCCGAGGATTGGACAGACCCCAAGATCTGGAAAAAGGCGAACCCTTCCCTGGGCATTACAGTCGGCATCGACAAGGTGAAAGCCGCCTGTGAATCGGCAAGGCAGAACCCCAGCGAGGAGAATTCCTTCCGGCAACTGCGTTTGAACCAATGGGTAAAGCAGTCGGTCAGATGGATGCCGATGGAGAAGTGGGACGTCTGCGCTTTTCCTGTGGATGAGGGCGAACTGGAGGGGCGCGTCTGTTACGGAGGTCTTGACCTCTCCAGCACCACGGACATTACCGCCTTTGTGCTGGTGTTCCCGCCGAGGGACGAAGAGGATAAGTACATCGTACTCCCGTATTTCTGGATACCCGAAGAAACGCTCGACCTCAGAGTGCGCCGCGACCACGTTCCCTACGACCTTTGGGAGCGGCAGGGATACCTCCAAACCACGGAGGGCAACGTGGTGCATTACGGCTACATCGAGAAATTCATCGAGCGGCTCGGCGAGCGTTTCAATATCCGTGAGATCGCCTTTGACCGCTGGGGCGCCGTGCAGATGGTGCAGAACCTTGAGGGCATGGGCTTCACGGTCGTTCCCTTTGGGCAGGGCTTTAAGGATATGTCGCCTCCTACCAAGGAGCTTATGAAGCTCACGCTTGAACAGAAAATCGCTCACGGCGGTCACCCCGTTCTCCGCTGGATGATGGACAACATCTATATCCGGCAGGACCCGGCGGGAAACATTAAGGCAGACAAAGAGAAGTCCACAGAAAAGATCGATGGCGCGATTGCTACGATCATGGGGCTTGACCGCGCCATACGGTGCGGAAACCAAAATGAGACTTCGGTTTATGACAGCCGAGGTCTTTTGTTTATCTGAAAGGACGGTGATCCAACATGGGCATTTTCAGCAGCATCTTCCGGTCGAGGGATGCACCTCAAAACCGCACTGCTGGAAGCGGCTATGCCTTTTACTTCGGCGGCACGACTTCCGGCAAAACGGTGACAGAACGGTCTGCCATGCAGATGACCGCCGTGTATGCCTGCGTCCGCATCTTGTCAGAAGCCATCGCAGGACTGCCGCTCCACTTATACCGCTATAAGGAAGACGGCGGCAAGGAGAAGGCCATCGACCATCCGCTGTATCTGCTGCTCCATGATGAGCCGAATCCTGAAATGACGTCCTTCGTGTTCCGGGAAACGCTCATGACGCACCTTTTGCTGTGGGGCAACGCCTACGCGCAGATCATCCGTAACGGCAAGGGCGAGGTGATAGCCCTGTATCCGCTGATGCCGAACCGCATGACGGTCGATCGGGACGAGAAAGGACATCTCTATTACAGTTACCAGACATCTGATTCCGACGCGCCTACCATGAAAAGCGGGACTGTGAACTTAAAACCGACCGATGTTCTGCACATCCCCGGTTTGGGCTTTGACGGTCTGGTGGGCTATTCGCCCATCGCTATGGCGAAGAACGCCATCGGTATGGCTATCGCCTGCGAGGAGTACGGCGCGAAGTTCTTCGCCAACGGCGCGGCTCCGGGCGGCGTCCTGGAACACCCCGGCACCATCAAAGACCCGCAGCGTGTCCGGGAAAGCTGGCAGTCCACTTTCGGCGGCAGCGGCAACGCCAACAAAATTGCCGTGCTGGAGGAGGGCATGAAATACACGCCTATTGGCATCTCGCCGGAGCAGGCGCAATTCCTCGAAACGAGGAAGTTCCAGATCAATGAGATCGCTCGAATTTTCCGAGTTCCGCCTCACATGGTGGGCGACCTGGAAAAGTCGAGCTTTTCTAATATTGAACAACAGTCGCTGGAGTTCGTGAAATACACGCTGGAGCCCTGGCTGATCCGCTGGGAGCAGTCCATCCAGCGGTCCCTGCTCTCGACCGATGAGAAACCGCTGTACTTCGCCAAGTTCAATGTGGACGGACTGTTGCGCGGCGACTACGCAAGCCGCATGAGCGGCTACGCGACCGCAAGGCAGAACGGCTGGATGTCCGCAAACGACATCCGGGAATTGGAAAACCTTGACCGCATCCCCGCCGAGGACGGCGGAAACCTCTACCTTATCAACGGCAATATGCTCCCGCTGGGCAGCGCCGGAGCTTTTGCGAATATCAACACCGAATCGGAAAAGAAGGAGGAAACCACGAGTGAATAAGTTTTGGAACTTTGCCGCCAATAACGACGGCACCAGAACGCTGTATCTCTGCGGCTCTATCGCGGAGGAGAGCTGGTTCGACGACGACGTCACGCCAAAGGCATTCAAGGCTGAACTGGATGCCGGAACAGGCGACCTTGTCGTCTGGATCAACTCGCCTGGCGGCGACTGCGTGGCGGCGGCGCAAATCTACAATATGCTGATGGACTATCCCCACGATGTGACCGTCAAGATCGACGGCATCGCGGCGTCTGCGGCAAGCGTCATCGCTATGGCGGGAACCACCGTCCTCATGTCGCCGGTCGCGCTGATGATGATCCACAATCCGCTCACCATCGCCATCGGGGATACCGAGGAAATGCAGAAGGCCATCGATATGCTCTCCGAAGTCAAGGAGAGCATCCTCAACGCCTACGAGATCAAGACCGGGCTGTCACGCGCAAGGCTGTCCCACCTCATGGACGCCGAGACCTGGATGAACGCGAACAAGGCCATTGAACTCGGCTTTGCGGACGATCTCCTGTTCAAGTCCGAGGACGATGCGGCAGCCACAGAGGACAGCTTTGCGTTCAGCCGCAGGGCCGTCACCAATTCGCTGCTTTCCAAGATCGAGCGGAAAGCGAAGCCGGACAGGATGCCCAAGACGCCTGCCGGAACACCTATCACCGATCTCGACAAGAGATTGGATCTTATCAAACCTTAAAGGAGGACATGAAAATGAGCAACATCAATGAACTGCGCGTACAGCGCGCCAAGACCTGGGAGCAGGCGAAGGCTTTCCTTGACTCCCACCGCAAGAACGGCGTCCTCTCCGCCGAGGATACCGCCGTATATGAGAAGATGGAGCAGACCATTGTTGACCTGGGGCATGAGATCGAGCGGCAGGAGCGTCTGGACGCTTTTGAGCGCGAGATGAACGCTCCTACCGCAAAGCCCCTCACGGGCAAGCCCATGGCCGCGAAGGAGGACGTCAAAACCGGCCGCGCGTCCGATGCGTATAAGGCGGCGTTCTGGAATCAGGTGCGCGCCAAGGACGGCATTTCCACCGAGGTCCGCAACGCGCTGAGCGAGGGCGTGGATACCGAGGGCGGTTACTTGGTCCCGGACGAGTTCGAGCATACGCTGGTGCAGGCGCTCTCCCAGAACAACATCATCCGCGACCATGCCCATGTGTTTACCACCAACTCAGGCACCCACAAGATCCCCGTCGTGACCACGAAGGGCGCCGCGTCCTGGGTGGATGAGGGCGGCACGATCACCGAGGGCGACGACGTGTTCGGTCAGCAGCTGATCGGCGCGCACAAGGTGGCTACGCTTATCAAGGTATCCGAGGAGCTTCTGAACGACTCCGCTTTCGACCTTGAGCAGTATTTCACTACCGAGTTTGCACGCCGTATCGGGAACGCGGAGGAGGATGCTTTCCTCAACGGCAACGGTACCGGCAAGCCCACCGGCATCTTCGATGACACTTCCGGCGCACAGGTCGGCGTCACTTCCGGCTCGGCCACCGCGCTCACTGCGGATGAGATCATCGACCTGTTTTACAGTCTGGACGGCGCTTACCGCCGCAACGCGATCTGGGTGCTGAACGATTCTACCATCAAGGCGATCCGCAAGCTGAAGGACGGTCAGGGGCAGTATCTGTGGCAGCCCGCACTCCATGAGGGCACCTTTGACACCTTGCTGGGAAAGCGTATCTTTACCTCTCCCTATGTCCCGGAGATCGCGGCTGCCAAGAAGACCGTTGCTTTTGGCGACTTCTCCTTCTACTGGATCGGCGACCGCCAGGGCATCACGTTCCGCCGTTTGAACGAGCGTTATGCTGAAACCGGGCAGGTCGGTTTCCTCGCTTCCAAGCGTCTGGACGGCAAGCTGGTGCTGCCGGAGGCTATTAAGGTTCTCCAGCAGAAGAGCGCGTAAGGAGGGCTGACCTATGAGTTACAACACAAAGAACTACACCGAGCAGGGCGGAGAAGTCACCCATATCGGCGGAAAGCTCATCATTGAGGACGGCGCCGAGGTCGAGGGCTTTGATGGCGGCGGAGGGGGTTCCTACACCCTCCCCACCGCCTCGGCGGAAACGCTCGGCGGCGTCAAAGCGAAAGTAAAGGATTCGGAAACGGTCGAGGTCGCTGTGGATGAGAGCGTCAAGCTGTATGTACCCGCCGTTCCTAAGATCGAGCATCAGGCTGACGCTGCCGGAGAGGATGTGTCGGCTCTGGTTTCAAATTTCAACGCTCTTCTTAAGGCGCTGGAGACCGCAGGGCTGATGAAAACCGAGTGAGTTTCAGAAGGGAGGGCTGCCGTATGGCTCTTATCACACTGGAAGAAGCGAAAAAATACCTGCGCGTGGACTATTCGGATGAGGACGGCCTGATCGGCAGCCTGATTTCCGCCGCCGCAAAGCTGGTGCAGGATATTACCCGGCAGTCGGATGAGGAGTTTTTGGCGAATGAAGACAGCGACGAAAGCCGTGTCCGGCTTGCTATGCTGTATACGATTGCCTATCTCTACGAACACCGGGAGGATGCCGACCACCATGCCCTCACGCTCACGCTGCGCTCCCTCCTGTTCGGCATACGGAAGGAGGGCTTCTGATGGACATCGCGGCTATGCGGGTGCGCGTCACCTTTCAGAAAAACACAGTCTGCTCGGATGCCATCGGAAACCACTGGAACGAATGGCAGGATCATTTCTCCTGCTGGGCGACCGTGGGGACAGGCTCCGGCTCGGAATCCTCCGGCGTAGTCATAAACCCGGAGGAGTCGCTGGATTTCACCTGCCGGTACTGCGCCGAGCTTGCCGCTGTGGAGTCCACAAAGTACCGTATCCTCGCGGAAGGAAAGGTTTACAACATCACCTATGTGAACCCGATGGGTTATAAGCACAGGA
>CANRLX010000113.1 GCA_947631615.1 uncultured Acetatifactor sp. | reverse complement strand
GGATCGATGTCTCCCATCACCTTCTCCGCATAGTCGTTTATGCGCTTTAGGAGCGCTTTGTTTTCGTCCGTCATATCCATACCGTCCTTTCTTTTTTTCTGTGATATATTTTAACATCCTATGTTCCCAATGTACAGCAAAATCTATACTTTACAGAAAAAGCATGACAGATGTCTCCGAAAGAGGTATAATAAGGGAAATATGGAAGAAATCAAAATACAGGGAGAAAGGATGTAGGTATGGCACAGATCAGACCGTTTCGGGCGTACCGTCCCAGGGTCGGGCTTGAGGAGCGGATCGCGGCGCTTCCCTATGACGTCTACAGCAGGGAGGAGGCCTGCGAGGTGGTGAGAAGGAATCCGTATTCCTTTCTTGGCATTGACCGGGCGGAGACGCAGTTTGGCGAGGAGACGGACACCTATGCCCCGGAGGTGTACGAGAAGGCCCGCAGTATGCTGAGGGAGCAGATCGCGGAGGGGCGTTTTGTCAGGGAGGAAAGCCCCTGTTATTATCTCTATGAGCAGACCATGGACGGAAGGAGCCAGACAGGCATTGTGGCCTGCGCCTCCATTGACGATTACCAGAGCAATGTGATCAAAAAGCACGAGAACACCCGTGAGGACAAGGAGCAGGACCGCATACGCCACGTGGATGTGTGCAATATGCAGACGGGCCCCATCTTCCTGGCATATCGGGCCAATGATACCTTGCGCAGGATCGTGGCAGAGACGAGAAAGGCGGAGGCCCTGTACGATTTTGTCTCGGAGGACGGCGTGGAGCATAGGGTGTGGGTACTCTCGGATCCGGAGCTGGTGAGAGAGGTGGGGGATGCCTTCGCAAAGATACCGGACCTTTACATTGCGGACGGTCATCACCGCTGCGCCTCTGCGGTGAAGGTCGGGCTAAAGCGCAGAAGGGAGCATCCGGACGATACCGGAGAGGAGGAATACAATTACTTTCTCTCGGTGCTATTTCCGGATGAGGAGCTGCATATCTTAGATTATAACCGCGTGGTAAGGGATTTAAACGGCCTGACGAAGGAGGAATTTCTGGCGAAGGTGAGCGAGAACTTCCGGCTGACGAAGGTGGGGGAGACCCCCTTTTCCCCTGCCGAAAAGGGCTGCTTTGGCATGTATTTGGACGGCGCCTGGTATTCCCTTGCGGCGAAGGACGAGATCAAAAGTGCGGATGTGGTGGATGGGCTGGACGTTTCCATCCTGCAGAGCTGGCTGCTTGCGCCGATCCTTGGGATCGGGGATCCCAAGACCGACAAAAGGATCGATTTTGTGGGAGGCATACGGGGGCTCAAGGAGCTGGAGCGCAGAGCGCAGACGGATATGAGGGTGGCGTTTTCCTTATATCCCACGTCCATACAGGAGCTGTTTGCGGTGGCGGATGCGGGGAGGCTGATGCCGCCCAAGTCCACCTGGTTTGAGCCCAAGCTGAGAAGCGGACTGTTTTTGCATGATTTGGAAGCGTAGAAGGTTTCAGAACGGAGGAAGAGATGACAAGTAAACTATATAAGCTGATGAACTGGCCCAAGATCGAGGAGATCATCTATGCGGAGAGCGACCATCCGGAAGAGCTTCTGGGGCCCCACAAGGCAGGGACGCAGACGCTCCTGCAGGCTTTTTTCCCGGGGGCGAAGGAAGTGCGGGTACAGTATGGATTGGAAAACGCAAAAGCCCCCAAAGAAAAGAAGATGGAGCTTGCGGACGAGGACGGATACTTTGCGGCGCTTCTCCCCGCGAAGGAGGCGGAAGCCTACCGCTATGCGGTCAAGGGGGAGGACGGGAGCGAACGCATCGTGGGCGACCCTTACCGCCATAAATCCCTGATCTCCCAGAGCGATCAAGAAAAGTTTGCGAACGGTATCCACTACACGATCTATGAGAAGCTCGGGGCCCATCCCATGACGCTGGACGGGGACGAGGGGACGCACTTTGCCGTGTGGGCGCCGAACGCGCAGAGAGTCAGCGTTGTGGGCGATTTTAATCAGTGGGACGGACGTTTAAATCCCATGATCCGGCAGGGGGACTCCGGTATCTTCGAGCTCTTTGTTCCCGGCGCAAAGCCAGGGGACAATTATAAGTTTGAGCTGAAGGTCAAGGGGGGACTTACCTATCTCAAGGCGGATCCCTACGGCAACGCGGCGCAGATGCGTCCGGAAACGGCATCGGTGATCGCCGATCTTCGGGATTTCAAATGGGAGGATGAAGGCTTTATCCGAGAGCGTGAGAAATTCCAGAAGGGCAGCGCGCCCATCAGCGTTTATGAGATGTACCTGGGATCCTTTGTGGAGCCTGGGGAGGGCGAGATCTACGCAAACTATCGGGAAATTGCTCCTAAGGTGATCGACTACGTGAAGGAGATGGGGTACACCCATGTGGAGCTGATGCCCGTTATGGAGCATCCGTTTGACGGCTCCTGGGGATATCAGGTGATTGGATATTATGCGCCTACGGCCCGCTACGGCAGTCCGGAGGATTTCATGTACTTTATGAATGAGCTGCACAAGGCGGGGATCGGCGTGATCCTTGACTGGGTGCCCGCGCATTTCCCCAGGGATGCCTACGGTCTGTCCAATTTCGACGGGACCTGCCTGTATGAGCATCAGGATCCCAGACAGGGGTGCCATCCCCACTGGGGTACGCTGATCTATAATTACGGCCGGCCTCAGGTGGCAAATTACCTGATCGCCAACGCCCTGTTCTGGGTGGAGAAATTCCACGCGGACGGCATACGGATGGATGCCGTTGCGAGTATGCTCTATCTGGACTACGGCAAAAACGACGGGGAGTGGGTGGCCAACATGTACGGGGGCAAGGAAAACCTGGAGGCCATTGAGATGATCAAGCATTTAAACTCCGTTATGAAAAAGCGCGATCCGGGCGTCTTGTCCATCGCGGAGGAGAGCACCGCATTTCCGATGGTCACCGGCGCCGTGGAGGACGGAGGCCTGGGATTTGATCTGAAGTGGAACATGGGATTTATGAACGATTATCTGACCTACATCAAGTACGATCCCTATTTCCGGAGCCATCACCACGGGGAGCTGACCTTCAGCATGATCTATGCCTACAGCGAAAACTTTATCCTTGTGTTTTCCCACGATGAGGTGGTGCACGGAAAGGCGACGCTGATCGGCAAAATGCCCGGCGACAGGGGACAGAAGTTTGCCAATCTGCGGCTGACCTACGCCTATATGATGACCCATCCCGGCAAGAAGCTTCTCTTTATGGGGCAGGATATCGGGGAGTTTGACGAGTGGAACGAGAATCGATGCGTTCAGTGGGATCTGAGGGAGGTGCCGGAGCACAGGGCCGTGGCCGCCCTTGTGAAGGATTTGAATCACCTCTACCGCACCAAAAATGCGCTCTTTGAGCTGGATGACCGGCCGGAAGGGTTTGAGTGGATCAACAATATCTCCGGCAACGAGAGCTATCTGTCCTACTTAAGGAAGGGCTCCGATCCGGAGGATACGCTCCTGGTGGTGGCCAATTTCTCCGGTGTGCCCAGGGAGATCACCACGGGCGTTCCCTACGAGGGCAAATATAAGGAGATCTTTAACACGGACGATGTGAAATACGGCGGAAGCGGCATGGTGAATGAGCGGGTGAAGCGGGCGGAGGACGTCCGATGGGACGACAGGGCCCAGTCCATCACGGTAAAGCTGGCGCCTCTGTCGGTCAGCATACTCCAGTTTATCGCCTACACGGAGGAGGAGCTGGCGAAGGTGATCGAGCAGCGCATCCGCAAAAATACGCCGATCCACAAGACGGCTAAGAAGAGCTCAGGGAAGGAGAACCCCGGGAAATGATAACGGTTCTGGAGTCGGAGGGAACGCTTCCGTTTCAGCAGGTGGCTGGCGAAGCGGTTCAGATCATAGCGTCGGAGATACCGTCCCCGGGAGTGGTCCGGAGCTTTCTGGAGACGCTTCCGGAGAAGGCCTTCGGCATGGGAGTGCGCGCGCTGTTTTCGTTTGTGTGCTTTTTGATCGGCGTGCAGCTGATCAAGCTGGTGCGGGCGGTCATCAAGCGCTCGATGAAACGGGCCGGCGCGGAGATCGGGGTGGTGCAGTTTGTCGATTCCTTTGTAAGGGCTGCGCTCTATGTGGTGATGATCTTTCTGCTGGCGTCCTACTTCGGGGTGGATGCCGCCAGCATCGTGGCGCTTCTGGGATCTGCCGGCGTCGCGATCGGTCTTGCCGTGCAGGGGAGCCTGTCCAACCTGGCGGGCGGGGTGTTGATCCTTCTCTTGAAACCCTTTGTGGTGGGGGATTACATCAGTGAGAGCGCCACCGGCAAGGAGGGCACCGTGACGGAGGTCCAGATCTTTTACACGAAGCTTATCACTCCGGACAATAAGACCATCGTGCTTCCCAACGGGACGCTTGCAAATACCAGCATCGTCAATGTGACGGCCGCGCAGAACCGGCGGATGGACATTGTCGTGGGCATCTCCTACAGCGCGGATCTAAAGAGGGCAAAGGAAGTGCTGCAGCGCGTCTTGGAGGAGGATCCCGCGGTGCGGAAGGACAAAGAGAGGCTTGTCTTTGTGGATGAGCTTTCGTCTTCCAGCGTCAACCTCGGCGTCCGCTGCTGGTTTGACAACGAGGACTACTGGGCCGGAAAGTGGAGAGTGACCGAAAACTGCAAGCTGGCGCTGGACCGGGCCGGAATCGAAATTCCATTCTGTCAGCTGGACGTACATCTCCGTCAGGAGACGGAGGAGTGATAAGTGATACCAGATAAAATGACGGAAATATTGCAAAATTTCTGTCAATTCTTTCTTTGTGTAAAATATTGCAGGATAAATTGCGTTTTTCCTGCCGGAAGTTTTGCTTTTGGCGGAAAAAGAAATTAAAATTCCTAGTTGCAAAATCGCAGCAAACCCGATATAATACTTTTAGTTGTCTGTATGGCAGCTGGGAGACGCTGAAATAGCTCAGTTGGTAGAGCACTTCACTCGTAATGAAGGGGTCGTGGGTTCGAGTCCCATTTTCAGCTTTTGACTATGTAGGCCGCAGGTCAGGAATGGACCTGTGGCTTTTTCTTTTTTTTCGGCGGCTTAAGCCTTTATCCGCTTGCGGATGTGGTGCTCCACCATCTGGATCCCTTTGTAGAAGCCCATGGCGATGAGACACAGGATCAGGATGCTGGTGATCACCAGATCCAGTTGAAATACCTGGGATCCGTAGATGATAAGGTAGCCGAGCCCCCTTCTTGCCGCCAGAAATTCTCCGATGATGACGCCCACCAGGGCGAGGCCGATATTGACCTTGGTGGCGCTGATCAGAATGGGGATGGAGCTGGGGAGCACCACCTTGTCAAAGGCATCCCTGCGATGACCGCCCAGCGTGTAGATCAGGGTCACCTTCTCCGGATCGCACTGCATGAAGCCGGTATAGAAGCTGATGATGGAGCCGAAGAGAGCCACGGAGATGCCGGCCACGATGATGGTCCTGGTGCCGGTGCCCAGCCACACGATAAAGAGCGGCGCCAGGGCCGACTTTGGCAGGCTGTTTAAGACGACCAGATAGGGCTCCAGCACCTCGGACAGCCTGGTGGAGTACCACAGGGCTGTGGCGGCGGCCAGGCTGATGAGAAATACCAGAAGAAAGCTCACCACCGTCTCAAACAGCGTGACGCCTATATGGGAGAAAAGAGAATGGTCCAGGCCGAGCTTGATCAGCTGTCTCACCACACGGCTTGGGCTGGAGAAAAAGAAGCTGTCGATCCATCCCAGGTCCGCGCTGATCTCCCACAGAAGGAGAAAGAGAAGGAACAAAAGGAGGCGGAGAGAGGCGATCTGCCTGTGGTGCCGCCTGTGATCCCGCATAAACTTTTCCTGATTGGTAAGAGCCGTTTTATTCGTTTTCAATGGTCAAGGTCTCCCAAAGCGTATTGAAGTATTGATTGAACTCCGGAGCGTTTCGCGCGGCCAGCGGATCGTCCCCCGAAACGGTCAGGCGGATGGGGAGATCGCGCTTGACGCGGGCGGGACGGCCGGACAAAACGACAACCCTGTCAGCCAGACTGATGGACTCCGACAGATCGTGGGTGATGAGGATCACCGTCTTGCCGGTGGCGCGGATCAGACGGCAGATGTCAGCGGACACCATGAGCCGGGTCTGATAGTCCAGTGCGCTGAAGGGCTCATCCAGCAGAAGAAGCTCCGGGTCGAGAGCCAGCGTGCGGATGAGGGCCGCGCGCTGTTTCATGCCTCCGGACAGCTCGCTTGGCCGCTTCTCCCGGAATTTCTCCAGGCCGTAGTCCCGAAGGAGCTGATTTACATATTCCAGGCGTTCCTCCGTCATCATATGGTTGATCTCCAGCCCCAGGATCACATTTTTATAGACGCTCCGCCATTCAAAGAGATGGTCGCGCTGCAGCATATATCCGACGCGCGGATAGCGGAGGGAACCGTCGGGGTTGTCGACCAGGATGGTCCCCTGTTCCGGCGCAAGCAATCCTGCGATAATGGACAGAAGCGTCGATTTGCCGCATCCGCTGGGGCCGACTACCGCCACAAATTCCCCGACGCCGACGCCGAAGGAAACCCTGTCGATGGCCTTGGTCTCGCCGTGGAGATTGTGGTAGGAATAGCCGATGTCTTTCAGTTCCAGTAGATTCCGCATAGTAATACAAAACCTCTTATACGCATATATACAGTAGTTATCTTATAGTATGTGAGAATTGACAAAAAGGTGTTAGCCGCAATCTTGCAATCAGGCTTGTTTTGTGGTAATATCAAATCTGGTTTTAAAGTTTTGGAGTAGGAGAAACGCTATGGCACAACTGTGGGGTGGACGCTTTACAAAGGAGACGGACCAGAGGGTTTTCGAGTTTAACGCGTCCCTAAGGTTTGACAAAAGACTGCTTCACCAGGATATAGAGGGCAGCATCGCCCATGTGGTCATGCTGGCGAAACAGGGGATCCTCACTGTGGAGGAGAAGGATTCCATCGTCAAGGGACTGACCGGCATAGAGCGGGACGTGGAGGAGGGGACCCTGGAAATCGATCCCTCCTGCGAGGATGTCCACAGCTTTGTGGAGTCTGTCCTGATTGAACGCATTGGCGACGCCGGCAAGAAGATGCACACCGGAAGGAGCCGGAACGATCAGGTGGCGTTAGATATGCGCCTGTATACGAGAGAGCAGGTAGCCGCCACGGACGCGCTGCTAAAAGAGCTCTTAAGGGTCCTTTTAGACACCATGGAGGAGAATCTCGAGACTTATATGCCCGGATTTACGCATCTGCAGAAGGCGCAGCCCATCACCCTGGCGCATCATTACGGTGCGTATTTTGAGATGTTTAAGCGGGACAGGGGACGGCTCAAGGATCTGTTTTACCGCATGAATTACTGTCCTCTGGGCGCGGGAGCCCTGGCGGGCACCACATATGACCTGGACCGGAGCTACACCGCGTCTCTGCTTGGATTCGAGGGGCCGACGCTCAACAGCATCGACTCGGTGGCGGATCGGGATTATCTGATTGAATTTTTGTCGGCGCTTGCGACGATCATGATGCACTTAAGCCGTTTCTCGGAGGAGATCATTCTCTGGAACTCCAACGAGTACCAGTTTGTGGAGCTTGACGACGCCTATTCCACCGGAAGCAGCATCATGCCCCAGAAAAAGAATCCGGACATTGCGGAGCTTGTGAGGGGAAAGACCGGGCGCGTCTACGGGGCGTTAGTCTCCCTTCTGACGACCATGAAGGGGCTTCCGCTTGCCTACAACAAGGATATGCAGGAGGACAAGGAGGTCGCCTTCGACGCTATGGATACGGTCCGGGACTGCCTGACACTTTTTGCCGGAATGTTACGGACCATGCGGTTTCGGAAGGACCGCATGGAGAAGAGCGCGATGAAGGGATTTACCAACGCCACGGATGCGGCGGATTATCTGGTGGGCAGGGGCGTTCCCTTTCGGGATGCCCACAGTATCATCGGAAAGCTGGTCCTGTACTGCATCGAAAAGGATACCTCCATCGAGGAGCTGAGTCTGGAGGAGCTTCAGGCGGTCAGCGACAAATTCGGTCCGGATCTCTATGACGCGGTGTCATTAAAGACCTGTGTGGAAAAGCGTCTCACGGCAGGAGGCCCCGGGCCCGGCGCTATGCGCAAGGTGATCGCCCTGTACCGGAAGTATCTGGAGGAGAAGGATCTGACGGAAATGGCGTGACGTTTCGCCTGGCCTGCAAGAGAAACGCAAAAAACGAGAGGAATAGATAGCGAGAGAAATAGATAGCGAGAGAAATAGATAGCGAGAGAAATAGATAGCGAGAGAAATAGATAGCGAGAAATAGATACCGAGAGGTGAGAGCCGTGGAGACGGCGGAAAGAGAGGAAATTATGAGCGAAAAATTAAAGGTTGGTATTTTAGGCGGAACCGGTATGGTGGGGCAGAGATTTATCTCCCTTCTGGAGAAGCATCCCTGGTTTGAGGTGACCACCATCGCGGCGAGCCCCCGCTCTGCGGGCAAGACCTACGAGGAGGCCGTGGGAGAGAGATGGAAGATGGATACTCCCATGCCGGAGGCGGTCAAAAAGCTGGTGGTCATGAACGTAAACGAGGTGGAGAAGGTGGCCTCCCAGGTGGATTTTGTGTTCAGCGCGGTGGATATGACCAAGGACGAGATCCGCAAAATCGAGGAGGATTACGCCAGGACGGAAACGCCCGTGGTATCTAACAACAGCGCGCACCGTTGGACGCCGGATGTGCCCATGATGGTGCCGGAGATCAATCCGGAGCACATGGAGGTGATCGCCTTTCAGAGAAAGCGCCTCGGCACCGAGAGAGGCTTTGTGGCGGTAAAGCCAAACTGCTCCTTCCAGAGCTATGCGCCTGTTTTGAACGCGTGGATGGAATATGAGCCCACCCAGGT
>CANRLX010000112.1 GCA_947631615.1 uncultured Acetatifactor sp. | reverse complement strand
ACACAGCAAAAAGCCGCAGGACAAAACCTGCGGCTTTCCTCATCGCCATGGGGCCTATAGGGCTCGAACCTATGACCCTCTGCTTGTAAGGCAGATGCTCTCCCAGCTGAGCTAAGACCCCGTGCGACCCAGATCGGACTCGAACCGACGACCTCCGCCGTGACAGGGCGGCGCTCTAACCAACTGAGCCACTGGGCCAGACCATATGGATGTGTTCTTTTGAGACGCGCTGTCTCAAGTGGATCTTCAGGGACTCGAACCCAGGACCGACCGGTTATGAGCCGGTTGCTCTAACCAACTGAGCTAAAGATCCAAAAGCCCAATTAGGCATTGATGCACAGTACTGGGCCGATGACTCCAACGGGAATCGAACCCGTGTTACCGCCGTGAAAGGGCGATGTCTTAACCGCTTGACCATGGAGCCTCGCTTCTCTCGCCTTGCAGCGGATCCTTCTCTTGTCAACTCTGCGTTTCCGCCGCCCTTGAACCGGCAGCCTCAACGAATTAGATTATAGCATAGCGAACATTCCTTTGCAAGGATTATTTTTCAGAAAGATACCGCTCCCTCTCGCTCCCTCTTTTTCTTTGCCCTTTTTATCAAGATGTGTTATACTTTTAGTAAATCTTCACGAAAAGGAGCGATCGATCATGACAGTGAACGAATCGGCGGAAAATTACCTGGAAACGATCCTGATCTTAAGCAAGCATAAACCGGTGGTCCGCTCGGTAGATATCGCCGAGGAGCTGGGCTACAAAAAATCCAGCGTCAGCGTGGCAATGAAAAATCTGCGCGAAAAAAATCACATCACCGTCACCAAAGAGGGTTTCATCTATCTGACCGATACCGGACGGGAGATCGCCGAAATGATCTATGAGCGTCACGAGCTCTTGAGCCGCTGGCTGATAACGCTCGGGGTCGACGAGGCCATCGCGACAGAGGACGCCTGCCGGATCGAACATGTCATCAGCAAGGAAAGCTTTGAGGCAATCAAGAGGTACATCAAATAGCCCCGCCGGAGCGCGGCCGTCTGTGGATCTCCACAACCGTATAACCGATTCCTTCGATTGCCCTTCTTATCTCCTCCGGCGCGATCTCGCGGTCAAAGGCCACGACCGCCGTTTTTTTCTTCCGATTTACCCTGCAGGCGGCTCCCTCTATGTCATTCACCCTCCCCTCGATACGATTTTTACAGTTTTCACAGCGTATTCCGTCTATGGCGACCACATAGGTCCCCAGGACCGGCCCCTTAAGCTTCTTTCTTCGGGCTTTCACCTCACCGCCGCCCCCGCAGCATCCGCCCTGTCCCTTAAAGTGCTTTACGGTGTGCCGAAGCGCCAAAAAAAAGACAATGAGCAGCACTGCCAGCAAAATTTCATTTCCCATAGGGCTCCCTCCTTTTCTATCCCAAACTCTATCCTACCCATCCAGGCTTTGACCTGTTTTTCCATCCGGACGAAGGACGGCAGCCGAAGAGCCTTGCGCTCCGCGGCTGCCTGACAGGCCGTCATCCGGCTTCTGTTATTCCTTACGTTTTGAGCAATGCCCCTCGCATCCCGAGGCATAGGGACAGCCGATACAGCCCTTCCCCTTTTTCTTTGCCCTTACCATATAGCACACCGCGAGGGCCAGAACGACCAAAAGAATACACAGCACGATCCCATCTGCCATCGAAAACTCTCCCATAAAAGCATCTCCCTTTATGTTATGCGTGTTATGCGGCTACGCCCTTGCTCCAAGCGCATATTCCACCTTCAGATTCTTTTCCGCACGGATGCAGAGATAGGTAATGACCGCCGCGATCAAAAGCACTACCGCCAAGCCGCCTGCAAAGCCCGCTCCCAGGGAGCCGGTGGTGATCAGCGTTCCTGCCTGATATACCGCGAACCCGACCACATAGCCCGTCGCAAGCTGGAAGCCGATGGCTCCCGCAAGCCACTTTCCGGATTTCATCTCCGAGTTCATAGCGCCGAGGGCCGCAAAGCAAGGCGGCGTAAACAGATTGAACATCAGATACGCCAGGGCCGCAGCCTTGGTGAGCCCCATAATGGCGGCCACCTCGCTTCCGCCCGATATCAGCTCCAGCTCCTCCGTATCGATAAAGTTTGTGATGCAGAACACCGTCGCCAGGGTGCCCACCACGTTTTCCTTTGCGATAAATCCGGTGATCGCCGCCGCTGCCAGCTGCCAGCTTGCAAACCCTACGATCGGGATCAGCAGCACCGCAAACGGCGAGGCAACCGACGCCAGGATGGAATCCGAGCTGTCCTCCGCTGCAACCGCAAATCTCGGCGTAAAGGTCGCCATTATCTGAACCACCGTATTGCAGACGAGAATGATGGTTCCCGCCTTGATGATGTACGCCTTACCGCGCTCCAGCATGGATCTGACCGCAAATCCCACGGAGGGGATCTTGTACTCCGGCAGCTCCATGATAAAGAAACTCTTTCGGTACTTCATGCCCGTGATCTGCTTGATCAAAAGCGCTCCCAGAAGGATCAGGCCGATCCCCGCAAAGTACATCACGGGCCCCACCCATTTCGCATCCGGAAAGAAGGCCCCCGCAAAAAGCGCGATCACCGGAAGCTTGGCGCCACAGGGCATGAAAGTGCAGAGCATGGAGGTGGCTCTGCGCTCCCTCTCGTTCTTGATGGTACGGCACGCCATAATCGCCGGCACGCCGCATCCGTTTCCGATCACCATCGGGATCACAGACTTTCCCGAAAGTCCCACCCGCTTGAAGATCGGATCCAGCACTACGGTGGCCCTCGCCATATAGCCACAATCCTCCAAAAGCGCGATCAGGAAATACATCACCATGACGAGGGGCAGGAAACCGACCACGGCTCCCACGCCGCCGATGATGCCGTCCACCAGGATCGCCTGCAGGATCGGGGAGGCGTCCTCCACCTGTCCTGCGACCCACCCCTGGAAAGTCTCGATCCAGCCGGCGAGAAGCTCCGAGAGCCAGGTCCCCAGGGTCGACTGGGAGATAAAGAACACCAGCCACATGACCGCCGCAAAGATCAGGATTCCCAGGATCGGATGGGTGATGATCCGGTCGATGGCATCATCCTTTGATTTCTCTCGGGTGAGCTTCTTTCTCACCTCGACCTGTGACACGATCTCATTCACGAACGCAAAGCGCTTCCGGTCGGCGGCTTCCACCTCCTGCTTGCTGGTCAGATCGATATCGCCCTGTGAGTACGGAGCCTTCTGACGCCGTCCGGAGAGGGAAACGGCTGCATTCACAACCTCCTTTAAGCCTTCGGACGCAGTGGCGGTGGTCTTGATCACCGGACAGCCGAGCTTTTCAGACAGCGCTTTCTCGTCGATCTTCGTATCCTTCTTTTCATTGATATCGCTCTTGTTCAGGGCGACGACCACCGGAATCCCAAGCTCCAGAAGCTGTGTCGTAAAAAACAGGCTCCTGCTCAGATTCGTCGCGTCCACGATGTTGATGATCACATCGGGATGCTCGTTTTTGACATAAGAGCTTGTAATGCTCTCCTCCGATGTGAACGGCGACATGGAGTATGCGCCCGGCAGATCCACCGCGATCACCTCGCAGCTGCCGTCGTAAAAATTCCTTTTTACCGCGTGCTCCTTTCTGTCCACCGTTACTCCGGCCCAGTTTCCGACCTTTTCGCTGCGTCCCGTCAGGGCGTTGTACATGGTCGTCTTGCCGGAGTTGGGATTCCCCGTCATAGCAATTCTCATTTTCATCCTCCTCGCTGCGACTGTTTTTTTCAGGATCAGCCAACGGCTGCAGGTTTTGGCGCAGCGCAAAACCCGTGGATCAAAAGCCTCGGTTCTCGATTAGCTTTCCATCGGTTCTCGACGGACTTTCGATCGGTTCTCCTCTGCTGGTTATACAATACTTATTATCATTAGTATAGACTAACCGGCATTTAAAAAAGAAAGTGACAGCGCCACCTATCTTTTCCTTATACTTAATACTTCGACCTTATAGCTTATACCTCATGCCTCATGCCTCATGCCTCATGCCTCATGCCTCATGCCTCATGCCTCATACCTCATACCTCGACTCAATTCCCCTTATCTCGACCTTATACCTCGATCGCGTCCGATAAGAGCTGATCTATGTTATATCTTCCGTCCTTGATGGACACCACAAGACCGCTCCTCTTCTTCGCTACTACCGTGATGGGCTCGCCGCTGTAACAGCCAAGGGAAAACAAAAAGGCGTTCAATTCCTCATTCTCCGTGTCCACTCTGCTGATAGTATACTCCGCTCCTTCGACCGCATCCGTCAGTTTCATATAGGCACACCCCGTTCCTTTGATTTTGTGGTGGTTATACATTTAAAACACAGGTTCGTCATGTATAACTATACTTAGAATACACTATCCACACGACTCTGTCAATATATTTTTTTGAAAAATAAGCCGTTCGACAAAGTTTTCCCTAAATCTGGACATTTTCCACCAGCTATATTATACTATTGTACAGGGAAAAATACGAGGAAAAATATAGGGAAAAGCATGGGGGAAAGTATGGGGAAAAACATGGGAAAAAGAATGGGAAAAAGCAGATAGGAGCGAGGACAAATGGGACTTTATTTTAGCGATGCCGTGGAACAGGCAATGGAGTATATCTTTTACAATGAGCGCGCCCAGAGGGGCAAGGAGGGATTGGCGATCCTGGAGAAGGCCAGCGCAGACGGCGACGGAGACGCCAGTTGTCTTCTTTCCCGCTGCTTCGGCGGCCCCCAATATGTATGGAACGGGCACGGCTTTCCCGAGGATGACGATAAAGCGACTGAGCTCATCCGCCTGTCGGTAAGACAGGGCAGTGCCATAGGCGTTCTGGTGTCTATGCGCATGGGACTTCTGACTCCCGATCTGAAGGTCGAGATGCCCTTTGCCAGCCTGGAAGAAGCGTTCCGGCTCGTGCTGGACAAGGCCGAGCGGGGAGACGCTTTCTGCCAGTACACCGTGGGAAACGTGTATTTCTGGTGGGATTTTATCCGCATTTACGGCAAGGAGCCGGAGACCTTTCCGACCAAAAACGCCTTTGCGGACTATGTGCGGGAAAATGTAGTCAAGTGTGAAGACTGGTTCCGAAAAGCCTACCTGGGCGGCCTGCAGACCGCAGGCAATAACCTGTACAACTTTTATCTCAAGGGAGATTCGGACGTGGGCATCCCGCCCAGGCCCGATCTGGCAAAGGATCTCTGGCAGAAGGGGGCTGAACTGGGATATCCCAGATCCCAATACCTCTACGCGGAACAGCTTCGGGAGAAAAACAACCTTGTAGAGGCTTTCCAGTGGTATCAAAA
This sequence comes from uncultured Acetatifactor sp., assembly GCA_947631615.1. Classification (GTDB taxonomy): domain Bacteria; phylum Bacillota; class Clostridia; order Lachnospirales; family Lachnospiraceae; genus Acetatifactor. The sequence goes on along the minus strand of CANRLX010000112.1, from coordinate 3,621 downwards.
GGCCGCGGAGGGCGGGGAGCTGTCGGCGTTCTTCTACATGGGATGGTCCTATGAGCTGGGAAAGGGCGTGGAGAAGAATATCTCCAAAGCCGTAGAATGGTATGAAAAGCGCCTGGAGATCGGTATGCAGGTCGGCTGTTGCAACCGCCTGGGCATCTTGCTCTATGAAGGCACCGACGGCGTCATAACGGATTACGACCGGGCTTTCCGCTTCCTCTCCTACGCCTATTACGACGAGGGCAGCACCTGGGGCGCGGAATACCTGGGCCGTATGTATTTCTATGGTCAGGGCACCCCGCGGGATTACGTCAAGGCGCGGGAGATATTGGAAGGGATTCTCGAAAAAGCCAGAACGTACAATCCGGAAATTCATTACTATCTGGGAGTGATTTACTGCCAGGGCCTGGGAGTGGAGCAAAACATCAACAAGGGTGCGGATCACCTGAAAAAAGCAGGCAACTTCGCCCCCGCCAAAGAGGAGCTTTCCAAGTATAAGAGGACGCTCTTGGGGAAATGGGTGCAGAGATGACACCGCAATGATAAAACCAAAGTGACGGCAGGCGCTTCTTACTCACATAAAAGAGGAGTGTTGCAAAATAACTACAAAATAGTTATAGCGCAACGCTCCCCTTTCAATATTGAATCACACCTCATTGAGCCACACCTCTTGGCACATAATTCTCCAAACTAAGCAGCTGACTTATGTTGTCAGGCAACACAAGATTATTCAAATTCAGCCCCTTGGCAACATGCTTGATTGTAGAATAAACTCCTCCGTCACTCTCCTTTTCCATAATCGCCAGAACCTGTGACGGACTATCTGTTAATTTTTTGATATTTTCAAGCAATGCCGAAGATGGCACATACAAATCCTCTTCCCTACTCAGCCCAAGGCAAAAATTAACTCCGCCGATCACCTTATTTACAAACAGGTACGGTCTGAGGTTGTTGTAATCCCCAGTAATCTTTGTAATCTTTGTTACATCCATCAAAACAGGTAACGCTTCAAGCTTAAGATGGGAAGTTCCATCTTCTCTAAACTGAAATTCAGCTAAAGCGAGTTTATTCTCCAAGCATTTTCTGAAAAAGTTAATTGACTGATTATGAAGTACATTCCCATCTTCATCTAACAATTCCAGACCTGTCAAATGCTGAAAATTTCTTTCATAAAACGCAACTTCTATACAGCGAATCGTATTATCGCGCCTCTCACGATATATAATAAGCATCTTTTTATTCAAGAGTTTACTCTTATAAAGCTTTGCACAGTTTAACACCTGCCTTCTCGCTGCTTCTTTTGTAAATTTCATCTTTTTGCGGTATCCTTCTTACAAGTTTTCATGCAAACAACATAATTTCACTACAAGTCTCTGTCATCATAAATGAAAGAGAGGGCAATAACACCACTGTGCTACATACCCTCTCTTTGTGGCTAATTTTAGTGTTGTCTGCCAACGACCGGAACAAGCCGGTAAAAATATCGGATTTTAGTGTTGTCCGCCAACGGTCAATCACATGATTGACAAGCATATCAGATTTAAGTGTTAGCCCACTAGGAAAGCACGCTTCCCTTCTATCTATTATTATACACCATTCCGTGTTTATGTCAACAAAACCAAATTATTTTTTCGTCAGAAACTTTCCGACAAAAAACTTTCCTATGGACATCCAGCACTTGTCCCTGAAGAGTGGAAAAATCTCATGTTTGTCGTTCCAGCCACCAGTTCATCATCAAAACTTGCGCAGGCATACCATCCGACAGGCAACCTGTCCGGAAAATGGTATTGCAGATTTGAATTTATTTTACCAGCGCAACTCACACTTGCCGGTAGCACTCTTAAATTCCCACTGTAAATAATACCTGTTTTTCCTATCCAAATCTATTTTACCCGTGGGGGATTGCCGGTTCAATTTCATCAAAGATTCTTTATTTTTACTCAACACGACGACCCCTACATCTCCATTTAGTAATTGTGTATCAAGAGTCAATTCATACGTTCCGCTTTCAAAAAATCTTCCCATATATCTCGCCCAGCCAGTGCAAGATTTCATCGTTGCTTTATCTGAATTTCGATCGCGATGAAGCGCAAACATTATCGCAGTGATACTTTTTGTTACTGCAATACTCCGAAAATATTGCCATACATTCATTGTTTAATTCTCCAATCATAAAGCAAACTCGATTTCTCTTTGAGTATATCAAAAATATCCCCTGTATTCAACCATGCAAATGTGATCCCCAACAGTGCTATACTTCCCAATCGTCTGGCAGATACAGCAGATATTGTCGTGCCTCGCAGAGGTACGACCCTGGCCCCACACCCGTCCGCCTTGATTTTCTCCACCGCATACCGCAGCCATTCATTCAGCGCAGGAATATTCCACCCCACCACAATGTGGGCCGAAATAATCTTCTGAACAATATTGTTAGCAAAATTTTCATAAACAAAATTTCTGAATGGTATTGATTTTTCCAATACATTAGCATATACTAAAAATGCAGATAGAGATATCTGTATAGCGGTTAGATTGTCCAGTTAAAACAATCGTTTAAAAGCGGTTAGGCCGTCCAATTAAAACGGTCGTTTAAAAGTGGTTAGATTGTCCATCAAAACAATCGTTTAGCTGCAGTGGGTGGCTTGCCACCCACTCTTTTTACTTTACGGAGGTTTTATGAATTGGTACGTTGTGGATAAGGAATATATTGATTATTTGAGTCAGTTTGATTCCCGCGTGGGGTATGTTGAATATGGTGAAAGGCTGAAATTGCATGTAGGTATTCTTTTGACAGTCAACAGTTACCATTATTACGTTCCCATCTCATCAGCCAAGCCAAAGCATCAGCGTATGTCCAATAGTCTTGATTTCCATAAATTACGGGATGCTGCCACTGGATACTTATATGCCGTACTAAATTTAAACAATATGATTCCTGTTCCGGATTCATGTATTATACAGCTAAAATATAACAAGATTGAGGAATTTCGCTCTTTCACTAATGAAAAAGAAAAAAATGATTACATCTATTTGCTCCAGAAAGAAAAGACTATTATAGACAATCTGGAAACCATTATACAACACAAAGCTGAAAAATTGTATGCAAAATGCCTTCGTTTTCCAGATTCTTCTCTTGCGTCAAGATGCTGTAATTTCAAATTGCTGGAAGAGAAAAGCAATACATATTTACAATAATTTGTCCTTCAATTTGGAAATCGCTTGTTGTCTCAAACCTTGTCCCTTTAGACAGAGCATAAATTATTACGTCTGAGGACACAATATAGATTGTACGCCGAAGGGCACGGGCACCTATCATGGTGTCCATTTTTTTGCTATATCTTATCGCAATGCTCCGTATGCTACTTTTCTACAGTGGTGCAAAAATTTTCAAAAAAAGCTGTTTTTTTCAACCGGATTGTATATAATATAGATAGAAAAAGTGTTTTTTGGTCGACGAGACCACACGCGGAAGGATAATTTGACCGACGAGGTCACTCTGGTCAACCAGAGTAGGGTATGGTTAGCGCCGTACCCTTATTTTTTACTTAAAATGGTTGATTATCTCAAAAAAGCCTTGATTTACGGGCATACAAGCAGGATTTCAAGCTGAATTTACTACCAATT
>CANRLX010000111.1 GCA_947631615.1 uncultured Acetatifactor sp. | reverse complement strand
TCCAGCTGGGGATTATACAAACCGCTCACCGCCCTTTCCTTTATCAGTATAACACAATAAAGCATTGGCGGCAAACTGTATACTGTGCGCGCCCACAGCTTTTTACTTCTTTGCCGCCACTCTCGCGCATGCAGGTGATTCATACAACTTATTATGGACAAAATGGTTATACGAACGGCATCCCCCGGCGCAGTACGCCCCAAACTGGCAGGTTTGGCATGGGCCGGTCAGCAAAGCAGGGGTGAAGCGTCTGTTGTACGCAAACGCTTGCGGGTCTTCCCATATTTCCCGGAGGGAACGGCTGCGAAGATTTCCCTCGATGAAGCTGTCATCATACATGGATTCGCATCCGCGGACGTTGCCAATGCTGTCTATCCCAATGGAATCCAGTCCTGCTCCGCACCCTCTGAATACTGTGCGGCCACTCAGACTGCCACGCAGAGAACCTTCTGCCTCTGTATAGTACCCAATGTTATCGGCAACCCCCATGGCGAACGGCGCTGCATACATATGCTTATGTACAAAGTTGATCACCTGCACAGGGTCGATCCGATAGTCGATCCCCTCTGCCGCGCTGCCTATCGGCGAGCACGCCTGAATCTGCCATGCCTTAATTGGCCAGGTATGGATACATGCATAAAACTCTTCAAGCTGGCTGGCATTTTCCCGGTGCAGCGTGGTGATCACCGATACAGGCATGCCACTCTTCGCAAGCGTGAACACGGCCTTCCGCGCCCGTTGGAAGCTCCCCTTTTGCCGGTACTTATCATGGACCCGTTCCGGCCCGTCAACAGAGACGGCCACGGACTCCACGTTTGCCGAGTGGAGCTGCGCGAGCATATTCCCGGAAAAGAGGAATCCATTCGTAATGATTGAAACACGAACATTCTGATCTGTGAGCCGTTTGACAATGGCATGCCAGTCTGCGCGCATGAACACCTCGCCGCCGATGAGCGACACCCGACGGCAGCCCAGTCCTGCCAGCTGGTCCGCCACATCCATGCACTCCTCCGCCGTCAGCTCACCGACGCGAGCCCGGCCGGCTTTGGAGCCGCAATACGCACAGGAGAAACAGCACGCCAGCGTGATCTCCCACACACAGGATCTCAGTTTGTATTCCATCCTTCCTCTCCCTATCCACGTGTCGTGGAACTATTCCTGAGAATGCATCCAGCGCAGCATCTGTGTATATCAACCAGATTCCCCGTCGTTCCCGTCGCTTCCGTGGCTGAGCACGGTAAAAAACTCGTCGCCGCTGGCAAAAAAGATCCTGTCCTGTGGACGGAGCAAATAGTTCCTGCCTGGTGTCAGCCTCACGTCATTCAGCTTCGTCCCATTGGTCGAACCGCAGTCCTGGATGTACCAAAAGCCTCCTTCAAAAGTCAAAGCGGCATGCAGGCTGGATATGTACGGGTTGTCGAACACAATCGCACAGTCGGCCCCTCGCCCGATCGTCACGATCGGGCTGGCTGATCCGAGCTGTTCTCCCGTCTTATTATAAAGAAATCGTAGTCCCTCTGGGCCATCCAACCGCTGTTTGGGCGTTTCCGGAGTCAGATCAACCAAACTGAAACTGCCTGTAACGATCCCGTTCCGATCACACAGCGGTACGACCCCTGACTCCGCATGGTTGTTTGGATAGCCCACGCCCTCCCACTGCTCCTGGCCAGACGGCTCACGACCCGGGCCACCATAAAGCACGTTCATGCTGTATGGCTCTGGGCTGGCGTAAAGAGCATTCATGCCGTATGGCTCTGTGCCGTCGTAATCATCTGGCAATGATTAAATCCGGTTTTGTTTTGAACGGCTAAACAAACGCTTGATAAATCCCAACATAATACTACATCCCCCAATTCTGTATATACTTCGGCCGTGTACTGCTGTTACCAGGACCTAAGTATAAACCCAAAGGTTATAGCTCATTTTCCTGTACCATGTCGCGCGGTTTCGGCGCCGGTTGGGAGCGCGGCTGACATCTCCCTTATACTATCGCCTGTGGCGATAGTATAACACGATAAAGCCGGAGCTTGCAAGATGAGGGATGGCGGTCTTACATCTTGTGCACCGCTATTGCAAACGAACCGCTTTCGCGCTAAAATAGCTTTGTATTACCCCTTTAAGCGGGAGTAATCTCACCTTTATTCGATTTATTTAAAGAGAGAGGCATCGGGTTATGGCTGAAGAGAATATTTATAGTTTCTTATCCCCAACTATAAACAACATTCGGAAAAGCATTCTTAACATTGACGACAGTTACAACAACTATTGGGATATTTTGGCTGAGCTTCTTCAAAATTCTGTGGACGCAATCATAAAAAGATCAAGCGATGAAAACAGAGCGGTATCCGGCAGAATTGACATCAAAATCGACTGTCAGAAAAAAGAGATCGGAATCAAAGACGACGGCTGCGGTATTCCTCCTTCCGATCTACTTCCTCTGCTCAAGCCCTTCTCCACTAACAAATCAGACGATCCTCGCCTAATAGGAGAGAAAGGCGTTGGGTTGACATTTGCGTATTTTCAAAGCACATTCTTTGAAATCACAACCGGCGACGCTACGGGAACAGCCACAGCGAGTATAACAGACGCGCGGCTGTGGAAGCAGTCCTCTGATGAGACCAAAGAGCCGAGGCTCGACTTTAACACCAGCGACGATCCCTTCTGTGGTACGGACATCTATCTAAAGGGCATTGATAATGACGCCCTGTTTTCTCTTACAATCCCGCAGATGGAATATCTTCTCCGCACACGTACAGCAGTCGGCAGCACGGCTTTTTTGTGGGACAATCCCCGGAACACGCCCCCAAAAATCGACGTCTATTTCAATATGACCGATATAAACGGCCGTTCCTCCAATAATAAAACCTTACCTTTCAAGTATATGCTTCCTACAGAGGCCATGGGCAGGGATGGAAGCCTTGATCTTGACGAATATAAGGCATGGTATCAGAAACAGAACCGAACGGACGACGCAAAACGCAATATGCTCAAACACAAGATAGTGTTTTGCAAGGGAAACGAAAAAATCGGCAGAAATTCTGACCGCTCCATAGATTACTGGGCATGCTTCGTTCCTTCCTCAAGAGCCTGGAATACCCTTTCCGAATTCATAGATCCTGCAATCAAAAAGAAGCTGGAAGATGAGAAAGACGAGCGCTGGGCGGAAGGTCACGAGGAACTTTTATTCCACGAGGGCATTTATGCCGTCGTAAAAGACATGCCTACCGGTATCAGGATCAGTCAGCCAAAGACCGGCGCATCGGGATATTGGTCAAATATTTTTATTCTATTTCAGGACAATCAGCTGAAGTTTGATATCGGACGAAAATCCATATATGGCCGGGCAGTCAGCATGTATCAGGACTTTGCGAGAAGTATTTTCAACCGCTTCCACCGTGAAATTGGCGCCTATATAACGGGGAATGTTGATACAATTAACGGCCAGGATGATTGGGACAGAGTCGCGTACATAACCGCGGTTCGCGGGCTGTTGAATATCGGTTCAAATTCGCTTCCCTTTTTGAAGTCTCCGATGAATCAGGAGGCGTCTGTTGCCGCCATCTTTTACGAACTGATCGGAATGGGCAGGATCACGGATGTTTTGCCGATGATTTCCGGCTATCGCGACCGGTATGATCTTACCGCGCAGTGGGTCTGTGGACAAAGGAAACGGGAAGTCATCATAGAATTCAAGTCGCATCTGAAAAATATAAAAAAAGATTACAGCGATTATAGGAAGATGTTCGACGAGATGGATTATATCGTTTGCTGGGAAGTCACAGACGATGACCTCGCCTCGCTGGAAGATGTGGGAATTACAGTAACGCCTATAGAAAAGGACAATCCCCTTAACATCGGGCACGAATGCATCGAATGCAGTACGCATTGTATGACCATGATGAACGTATCCCCGGTATATGTCATTGACTTGAAGAGCCTCGTCGATTCCCTGGATGCCACCGGACAAAACGGGGACGTCTGATGACCGGAGCAAAGAATACAGCGCGGCGCAATAGCCGCTCCAGCAAGACGTGAACAGCGCCATAGGAAACAGGCAGAGAAAAGAAAAGCACCGCTTCAGTCTTTAACTGGATGAGCTCATGGTTGCAGAAGCAGCTTCTTCTTGGAGAATAGGGGTGATGGCAGGAGCCCGCAATTATGCCGGTCATCTGCTTTCCAAAGTCCATTTGACAACAATTTGATCAACTGTAACCAGCGGCAGGAAATACTCCTGCCGCTGTTGCAATATGCATTTTTCTATTTCTCTTATGATTGTTGACATCAAATCAACAATATGATACAGTCATTTTAGAGTTAATCATTGAAACTTTACAACTTTTCATTTCCAATGCTGTGGTGTATTATTGGGGAGGCATACATGGCAAAAAGGGATTTTTCAGATTCAGTCAAACTAAGCGTAATCACCGAAAACCTTAGAAAGAATAATGGCGATATATGCTGTGCGGCTTGCGGGGAAAAGCTTTCGTCAATTGACGCGTGCCATTTTGACCATATCGTTCCCTTTGCTAAGGGCGGGAGATCCACAGCGGACAACTGTCAGATCCTCTGTATCGACTGCAATCTGCAAAAGGCTGACAAGGAGCTGTACGACTTTTTACTGGAGGAGAAAGCAAAGCGTTTTTTGGCAGGTGAAACCGAAATGACCCCAAGGCAAGAATTGAACGCTGAAACCTCACAGGCAGCCACGAGCCAGCCCCAGAGCAGCATGTCAAAAGAGACATTCGACCAAATTATATTAAGCTTTATTTCCCTCCATGGAGATATCCGCAAAGTTGACTTTGGCCGGGAGTATAATCATTTGCCCTCCATTCACTATGTAAAGAAATACTACGGGGATCTTCGTACACTAAAAAAGGCATTCGGTGTTGAAGATCTATCGGCAAACTGGAACAGAGAGACGATCCGGACTGCGCTGGAGGATTTTGTCAAACAACACGGGGACATATTGCAAAAAGACTTGACTAAGAAGAACGAGCTTCCTTCCCTTCCGTGCCTGTTGCGTCATTTCCCTGAATTTAAAGGCTTCACAGATGTAAAGGAAAAAATGCTCGGTTTGAATGTCCACCGAAGTTGGGATATGGAGCGTATAGTACAAGCCGGCAAGGATTATATGAAAGACCATGAAAAGATAACGGAAAGCAGCCTGCGGGCAGAGAACAATCTTCCCACATCCCGTGTTGTGTATAACTACTTTGGTTCACTTGCAGCCTATCAAAGAGCTGTTGGTTCAGTTGTTTCGCAAAAAAATGACTTCATATCAGAGGCCGAGATCGAAAACGCTGTAAACCGTTATTTCGGGGAAAAAGAACGGGTTGTTGTTTCAATGAAACAGTTTTTCGAGTCATTTCCGTATTCGCCGTCAACGATACATAAACGATTTGGCTCGTTTACCATTTTTTGTCAGACGTATGGCATAACTGTACAGCAGAGCAGGAAGGCCAGATATTCCAAGCAAGAAGTGGATGATGCAATTGCCAAATGGGTGAAAGAGGGCAAAGACATACCGGCTGCAAAAGAGCTCAGCAAGCTTGGATTACCATCCGTTGGCGTTATCCTAAAGTACTATGAAAACTGGAAGGAGCCATTTGAGCTTTATCGAAAGCTATACGATAGGCTGAACAAGTGAGAGCATTTACAACCAATTCTTCCTTGATGAGCAGAAATGAACAAATATTCCCCGGAGGCTTGCGGTGCAAGGCCTCCGGGGATATTGTTTTGTTTTATAGAGCTTACATCGCGGGGCCGGTGGCAGAGGGAGCATAGACCCTCGCCGCAAGCTCCTGATTCAGGGCGTAAAGGCCTTTGGCGTCGCTGCCGAAGAGCTTCATCTTCTTGACCATGTCGTCGGCGTTGTCTTCCTCCTCGCCCTGTTCCTTGATGAACCAGTCGAGGAACTGCATGGTCTTGTAGTCCCTCAGCTCAAACGCCTCATGATAGATCGTAGTAATGAGCGAGGTCACATACTGCTCATGCTCATAGCCGGCCTCCAGGGGCGCAAGATGGTTTTCAAACACCTTATCCGGCTTGGCGACCGCCTGAAACTCCACCCGCACGCCGCTCTGGATCAGATACCGGCGGATCATGAAGGCATGGTCCCGCTCTTCCTGAGCCTGGACCTCATACCAGTGGGCAAATCCATCCAGTCCCTCGTCCGCATAGTAATTGGCAAAATCCAGATAGAGATAGGCCGAATAGAGCTCCTTATTGATCTGGTCGTTCAGCAGGGCAGCGATTTTTTCATGCAGCATAAATAACACTTCCTTTTCTTTCCTATGTTATAGCACCAAAGGCCACGAAAATCAAGGGATTCTTCCGCGATCTGCTCAGCGTTCTCCCCGGTGGAACTGGAACCTGGGCTCTTTTCCCGCAGCGAGCCTGCGGATATTCTCCCAGTGCCGCAGGACGATGAGCACGCACATCACTGTGCCGATGACGAACACCGCGTCCAGGCGGCGGGCCGTCAGATAGTACAGCGGGGGGAACGTCAGCACGGACAGGATGGAGCTCAGGGACACCCGCCGCCAGATCAGGAAGGTGACCACGAAAAAGGCGGCGATCAGAAGAAAGAGCTTTCCGTCAAGAAACAGGAGGGTCCCCGCGGCCACGGCCATCCCCTTCCCGCCCTTGAAGCGGAAGTAGAGCGGCCAGCAGTGGCCGATGAGGCAGAGCAGGCACGCAAACATATAGCCGCTCTCCCCGGCGAGACTCCGGCCGAGCAGACCCGCCAGCGCCGCCTTCAGGATATCGCACCCCAGCGTGAGCACTCCCATGCCCGTGCCGTAGTTGCGCGCCACGTTCGTGGAGCCGGCGTTGCCGCTGCCCCGCTCCCGCACGTCCTGGCCGTACCGGGTCCTGACCAGCAGGATGGCGCTGTTCACCGAACCGATCAGATAGGCCCCTGCCGCGATCAACAGATAGATCCCCATGTCTTTCCTCCCTGCTTCCGCCCTGTGCCCGCGGCGCAGACGCCGCCGGCATGCGGAAGCACATTCATTAGCATACTCCCCATCGACAAAAAAGTCCAGAGGCATTTGTCTTATAGATCTCCCGGCAGGCTCATATCCTGCGGGACGCGCCCCGAAAACCGGATAAAACGAGCTCCATGTCTGAAGACCGGACATGGAGCCCTCCTTTATTCCTTTGCGGCGGCCGCCTGGTTCATTGGGTCAGCACGGGTTCCAGGGGAATCTCCCGCCCCGCATAGTAGGCGATCAGGCGGCGGCGCGTCACGATGCCGCAGAGCGTGTTGCGCGAGTCCACAACGGGGATAAAGTTCTGCTCCAGTATCGCGTCGATCACCGTATCCGCATCCGAGTCGATGGATATGGCCGGACAGAAATCCTTCCGGATGACATCCTTGATGCGGCATCTCTCCAGTTCCCGGAGCGGCTCCTCCCGCTCCATCAGAAAGCGGAGAAAATCTCCCTCCGCAACGCTGCCGACATAGCGGTCCTGCCCGTCCAGGACCGGGATGGCCGTATAGCTGTGGCGGGAGATCGCCTCCAGCCCCTGGCGGACAGAGCTGTCCTCATGGACATACACTGTCATGGATTTGGGGATCATCATCTTAATGATATTCATGCCGGACTCCCTCCCTGTTCCTTTCCCATTTGTATACTATCGCGTCTGGCCTGATTCGTCAATCCCTATGCCCGAAGTTTAACAGAAGGTTCACACCCGTGCACGTGGTCAGCTATTTCACTTTGCCTTATGTGCAGGCTGCACACTGCCGCGCTCCATGTTTTTTCGCCTGCCGACAAAAGAAGAGCCTGTCCGCGCGATCTCGCCCTTGCGCACGCGCTGTTTTTGTGTTATAATTTAAACAAATACATCATGTTTACATCATGTCGAGTGGCGTTCGGCGCCAGCGGGAGAACCAATATCGGGGTGTGTCCGCCTATGCGGAGGGAGGCCTCCTCCTAACCCGTCAGCTAATCTCGTCAGGCAGAGGAGATATGTATGCACGATTTTTGATCGCGTAGCGCCTTATTCCAGGTGAATAGGTATTTCCTTTGCCATCCGTTTTACGGGTGGCATTTTGCATATACGGAAAGCATAAGAGACCCACTCAACGCGGAAAGGAGCAGTGTTATGAGCGAAGTTACCATTCTGGACATGCTGATCGTCGCGGCATACCTGTTGGTCATGCTGCTGATCGGCGTACGCTTTATGAAGCGGGTGAAAAACCGCGAGGATTTCTATGCCGCGGACCACTCTCTGGGCACACCGGTGCTGCTGGCCACGGTCTGCGCCACCATCATCGGCGGCAGTTCCATGATGGGCCGGGCGGGCCTGGGCTACACCAGCGGCATCGAGTGCCTGATGACGGCGCTGCCCTACATGCTCGGCATGTTCCTCTTTTCCGCCTATGCCGGGCGCATCTACGACATGGGCGAGAAGCACGGCGTCACCTCCATCCCCTCCCTGTTCGAGTTTCGCTTCGGCAAGGGAGCCAAATACCTGATGGCCGTGCTGATCGCCTTCGCTATGATGGGCACCGTGGCCTCCCAGGTCACCGCCACCGCCACCATCATCAAGCTGCTGGGCACCAGGATCGGCATCTCCTACGAGATGGGCGCGCTGATCGCCACGATCATCTTCATCTTCTACACCGGCGCCTCCGGCCTGTTCGGCGTGGTGTATACGGACATCCTCCAATTCTTCATGCTGGTGCTGTTCGTGTACATCATGGTCCCCATCTCCAGCATCTCCAGCATCGGCGGGCTGGGGAAGTTCCTCTCCGGCATCGACACCCATTACCTCATCCCCCACGTGGACGGGCGGCTGCTGGGGGACATCCTCAGCTACCTGGTCATCACCATGGCCGGGGCGGAGATGTGGCAGCGGGCCTTCGCCGCCAAGAGCCGGAAGGCCGCCAAGCGGGGGATGTTCCTGGGCACGGCAGTATATGCCGTGTGCGTGTGCA
>CANRLX010000110.1 GCA_947631615.1 uncultured Acetatifactor sp. | reverse complement strand
CACTGTCCTTGTAACAGTAACTTCTACTTCGCTACCAAGGGCTTTAGAAGTGGAAGTTAACTTTTCACTTCACCATTGTTTCCGAATAGCGTCTGCCGAAGCAGTGGAAAACTGTTTATTGACAAATGCTCCGGGGGGGTAAAATAAAAAGTAAAATGGATGGTAAAATGGAAGCGGGAATAAATTGCCGTAACAGAATTGCGGGAATGAATGCTGAATTGCAGGAATGAATGCTGAATTGCAGGAATGAATGAAAAAACCGGCTGGCTAAACCGGGAGGTCTGTGGTACAATGAAACAGTAATTTTGTCAGCGGGAATTGCGGAGGTTGGAGAAAATGGGGTATCGAGTGGCTGTGTGTGAGGACGAAGCGGCGCTGAGAGAGCAGCTCTGCGCTCTGTGCGGGGAGATCCTCACCGACCTTAAGGTGGAACATGAGATCCGTGACTATTGTTCCGCGGAGGAGCTGGAGAGCGAGATCAAGGCCGGAGAGCAGTTTCAGCTCTTGTGCCTGGATATTGTGCTGCCGGATAAATCCGGAATGGACCTTGCGCTGGAGATGCGGGAGCGGGACGAAAAGACCGAGATCCTGTTCATCACCGGCTCCACGGAGTATCTTCTGAAAGGCTATGAGGCAAGGCCTATCCGGTATCTGCTGAAACCGGTGGACAGGCAACAGCTGGAACAGGCCCTGAAAACGGCCCTGAAGCTGTGGGGAAGACCGGACAGCATTTCTTTCAGGATAGGGAACAAATCTTATATGGTGCCTCTGCAGGAGATCCTTTATGTGGAGAGCGTGAACCACGGCAGCATGTTCCATTTAGAGAACGAGGAGCGCTTTTTCTGGCTCCCTCTTTCCCAGGCGGAACGTCTACTGCCGCCGGAGCAGTTCTGCCGCTGCCATAAGAGCTTTCTTGTCAATATGAAGCAGATCCGGGAGGCGGACGGCAGGCAGCTGCTGCTTGCCAACGGCTGCAGGGTCGATGTGGGCATGCGGTACGCCGCCGACTTTAAGGAGAGGTTCGTCCGCTTTCTCAATAATTGAATTAAAAATTGACTTAAAAATTGAATTAAAAATTGACTTGAATCATTGATTTGAATCATTGGCTCGAATGGATTTTTCTGTTTTTCCCCAATACCATCTTTTTTTACATGAAATAAAAACCGTCTCTTTGTAAAGTATGATATAATAGTATGGTTTAATGACAGCGACTGAAAGGTATCATTGTGCCCCGGGAACGGGGCAGGACGGAAACGGAGAGGAATAAAATAAAATGGATATCTGGATCCTTGTGGTGGACGATAATGCGTCCAATCTTGTAATGGCGAACCGTATCCTCGGCGATGAGGGAATGCGCGTGAGCTGCGTAAAATCGGGGGAGGCTGCCGTCAAATTTCTGAAATTCAACCGGCCCGACCTGATACTGCTGGACGTACATATGCCTGAGATGGACGGCTTTGAGACGCTTTCGGCCATACGGTCTGACGCTTCTACCGCGGATATCCCCGTGATCTTCCTCACGGCGGACGATGACAGCGAGACGGAGCAGAAGGGCCTGCAGGCCGGGGCCATGGACTTTTTGAAGAAGCCCTTTGTGCCGGAGGTGCTGCTCTTGCGGGTAAAGCATACAGTGGAGCTCACCAGGCTCCAGGCGGATTTGGAGCGGGAGGTCCTGGAAAAGACCAGGGAGGTGACGGCCCAGAGCGACAAGCTGAAGCGGATTTCCATGCAGATCGTCAAGGCCCTTTCCGGCGCTGTGGACGCCAAGGACACCTATACCAACGGCCATTCCCTGCGGGTGGCGGAATACTCCCGCAGGATCGCGGAGCGCGCAGGGCTTAACCGGGAGATACAGGACGATATTTACATGATAGGTCTTCTGCACGATGTGGGGAAGATCGGAATCGCGGATTCCATCATAAACAAGCCGTCTAAACTCAGTGACGAAGAGTTTGCCGTGATAAAGACGCACCCGGTATTGGGGGAAAGGATCTTGAGCAACATCACCGAGTTCCCCAAGCTGGTCATGGGAGCGAAATATCACCATGAAAGGTATGACGGGAAAGGCTATCCGGAGGGACTGGCAGGGGAGGCTATCCCTCTGGAGGCCAGGATCATTGCCGTGGCGGACGCCTATGACGCCATGAGCTCCCGGAGAAGCTACCGGGATGTGCTGCCCCAGGAGCAGGTGCGTTCAGAGATCGAAAAGGGAAAGGGGCTGCAGTTCGATCCTGTGTTCGCGGATGTCATGCTGGCCCTGATCGATGAAGATACCGGGTATCAGATGAGGGAAAGGTAGGAGGATAAGCCCATGTACGACCAGGAGAAAAAGCAGGCGTCCTATCTGACGCTTTTGTTGTGCTATACCTGCTTTCTGGCAGTCCTGACAGTGGAGTCCGCCCTGATGGGCTGGAGCCTTGGCGCTATGGTCCGGCTGTGGGCCGGGCTGATCGTCTGCTGGGCGGTATACATCAGCAGGAAAGTCCCGGACGATGTGAAAAAATGGCTGTTCTTTCTTGTGACTATGGCCGCCTTTCTTTTTTATGGACTCCACGAGACCAGCTTTTACGATATGGCGGCGGTGATGTCTGGAATCATTGTGATCTATTACGCTGCCGGAATGTACGGCATGATCGGCCTCTGTATGGCGGTCTATTACGCGGCCATGCTGGGCAGCATGACCTTTGTGATGAGGGGATCTCTGGAGTTTACGCCGCTTACGGTATCCAGGATCCTGCTTCATTTTGGAATCGTTTTCCTGGTGGGCCGTCTGACGAAAATGATGGCGGACAGACGGGAGAGGGAGGAAAGCGGCATCGGGCTGAGGATCGCGGAGCTGGAGGAGATGAACCGCAGGACGGAGGATTTTCTCACCAACGTTTCCCACGAGCTCAGAACGCCTATCAATGCGGTGACGGGTCTGACCGCGGTCATGCTGAAGGGCGGGGATGGCGCCGCATACAGGGACAATCTTTTGTCCGTGCAGAAAGCGGGGCACAGACTGTTCCGGCAGGTGGAGGACATACTGGATTTCACGGAGATCGACACGAAGAGGATCACAGTGAGCGAAGAGGATTACATGATCTCGTTGCTGGTCAATGATATCGCGTCGGAAAGCTGGCTCCTGGAGGGAAAGGAGAACCTGGAGCTGATCTTTGATATGGACGCGGAGATCCCCGCGGTCCTGCACGGCGACAGCAGGAAGATCAAAAAGATCATAAGGCATCTTCTGGAAAACGCTGTGAAATTCACCGATGAGGGAGGGTGCTGCGTCAGGATCTATTGTCTGAAAAAGCCCTATGGGATCAATCTGTGCATCAGGGTGACGGACACGGGAGCCGGCATGACAGGGGAAGACCTGGAGAAGATCACGGAAAAGTTCTACCAGTCCAGCGGCGGCAGGGCGCGCAGGGCCGGGGGGCTTGGGATCGGGATCCCCATCGTCTACGGCATGGCGGCCGCCATGGACGGCTTTGTCCACATAGAGAGCAGTGTGGGCACGGGTACTACTGTAACGGTGAGCATTCCCCAGAAAGTGGTGAATGAGAACAGGTGCATGGCGGTGGAGGATCCGAAGAGCCTGTGCCTGGCCTGCTATCTGAGGCCGGAAAAATATCAGGTTCCGGGAGTGAGAACATTCTATGATGAGATGATTTCCCACATAGCGTCAGGGCTGGAGATTTCCGTGCACCGCGTCTTTAACACGGAAGAGCTGGAGAAGCTCAATTCCACTTACCGTCTGACCCATCTGTTCCTGGCAAAGGAGGAATATGAGGAAAATCTCGCCTGGTTCGAAGAGCTGGACCGGGAGATACAGGTGGTGCTTGTGGCGCAGCCGGACTATGCGCTTCCCGCCGGCAGCCGCGTAAAGCTTCTGCCAAAGCCTTTCAGCTGCTTCCCGGTGGTCAATATCCTGAACGCCGCGGGAGAGGAGAAGGACGGAGAGCGTCAGGCGAGCCGTATGCTCTGCCCTGATATCAGGATTCTGGTGGTGGACGATGAGCCCATGAACCGCATGGTGGCAGAGGGGATCTTCCGGGATTACGGAATGCAGGTAAAGACTGCGGGAAGCGGAAGAGAGGCCATAGAGATATGCGGGAAAGAGGATTTTGACCTGATCTTCCTGGATCATATGATGCCTCAGATGGACGGTGTGGAGACTCTGCACCATCTCCGCAGGCTGAAGACGGACTCGAGCCGGCCCCTTACCGCCGTGGCGTTCACGGCCAATGCGGTCAGCGGCGCCAGGGAAATGTTCTTGAGGGAGGGCTTTGACGAGTTCGTATCGAAGCCCATAGAGACATCGGAATTGGAGCGCGTTTTGAGAAAGCTGCTCCCCAAGGCGCGGATCCAGTATGTGGATCAGAACGCGGCGTGGGACCGGGAGCGGACGGCCATGGCTTCGGCGGAAGACGCGGTGCAGGAGGCTGCCGCACCGGAAAAGGGCGGGCCCGCCGGAAAAGGGCAGGATCCGCTGGCGGCTTTTCGGGATATGGGCATAAGCGTGGATCAGGGACTGTCCTACTGCAGGGGAGACCAGGCTTTTTATCTGAACATGATGACCATGTACGGGCAGGAGGCGGAGCAGAAATCGGCCGATCTCCAAGAGCTGTATGAAAAGCGGGATTATGAGAATTACCGGATCCAGGTGCACGCCTTAAAGAGCACGTCCCGGCTCGTGGGCGTGGAGCTTGTGTCCGAAAGGGCGAAAGAGCTGGAGGACGCCGCAAAGAAGAGCGATGCCGGATATATGGAGGAGCATCATCAGGATCTTTTGGACCTATACAGAGAGACGGCCGACAGGATCCGGGAGATCCTGGAACCGGAGGAGAGCGGGGCTAAGGAACAGGAGATGCCGGAGGCGGAAGAGGACGGGAAAAACGGAATTTCAGGGGAAGAGCTCCTTGCGTGTCTGGACGGACTGCAGGAGAGCCTGGATACCTATGAGCAGGACAAAGCCCGCAGCCTCATAGGGGAGCTGGGCGGCAGAGTCTGGGACGGCAGGGAGCTTCGGGCGCTCTTAAGAGATGTGGAGCGGTCGGTGGAGGAGTTCGAGTTCGAGGCGGCGGCGGAGGCGCTGGAGGCGCTGAGAGCGCAGGTACGAGGAGGTGGAGCAGGATGAGGCCCGGAAAATGGATGCGCAGGCTGATAGGAGATTACAGCCAGCCTCTTCAGGAGAGACTGTTCAGGCTGATCACGGCCATCGGCATTATGGGGCTGCTTTTGGGAGTGGCCACGAATTTCTTTTCGGGAGAGAGCACCGTAAATCAGCTTGTC
The DNA here is from genome assembly GCA_947631615.1 of uncultured Acetatifactor sp. GTDB lineage: Bacteria > Bacillota > Clostridia > Lachnospirales > Lachnospiraceae > Acetatifactor. The sequence continues at coordinate 3,700 of CANRLX010000110.1, read as the reverse complement.
ATACTGGCGGCGGTCCTGGTCTTCTGCGCCCTGATAGCCGTCACTCTCCGCACCCACAAAATCCAGCGGGGGGCAGTGTTCATATCCGCTATCGCCCTGTTCCTGGTGCTGCCCTATAATTTCCTGACGGCGGGGGGCATATACGGGGGCGGGCCCACCTGGTTCATTCTGGGATTCGTGCTCGTTGTGCTGACCGTGGAGGGAAAGGCCAAGTACATACTGCTCGCAGGCGGGTATCTGGTCTGCTTTTTCTGTTACTGTGCCGCCTGCTTTTATCCGGACGGGAATGTGCAGCATACGGTCTGGAGGGCATATATGGACTCCTTTATGACGCTGACCATAGTCTCCTTTGTGACCTGCGGCATGCTTCTGTTCCAGATTGCCGTATACCGCACCGAAAGCGAGACGGCCAGGAAGCAGAAAAACGAGATCGAGGAGCTGAACCGCGCTCAGAACCGGTTCTTCTCCAGCATGAGCCACGAGATCCGGACGCCGATCAACACTATCATCGGCCTGAATGAAATGATCCTGCGCCAGGACGTGTCGGAGGAGGTGTCGGAGGACGCCCGGAATATCCAGAGCGCCGGGAAGATGCTTCTTACGGTGATCAATGATATCCTGGATATGTCCAAGATCGAGTCGGGAAAAATGGATATTGTGTCCGGCGCCTATGATGTGGGGGCGTCTCTTTCCGATATCGTCAATATGATCTGGGTAAGGGCAAAGGAAAAGGATCTTGCCTTTCACATTGATGTGGCGGAAAACATTCCGTCCAGGCTGTACGGAGATGAGGTGCGCATTAAGCAGATCCTGATCAATCTTCTGAACAATGCCGTGAAATATACCTCCGAGGGCTCCGTGACCCTGTCCATTCAGTGCCGGAGAAGAGAGGGGGATGTGGTGTATGTGGATTACGCCGTCACCGACACGGGCATGGGAATCAAAAAGGAGAGCATTCCCCACCTGTTCGATGCGTTCAGGCGGGTGGACGAGGAGGAGAACCATTATATCGAGGGGACCGGCCTGGGGCTGTCCATCGTAAAACAGCTTGTGGAGCTGATGGGCGGCGAGATCGCGGTGAACAGCGTCTACCGGAAAGGATCCACCTTTGTGGTCACTCTGCCCCAGAGGGTGGAGGACGAAAAGCAGCTGGGAGAGCTGGATTTTGAAAAGCGGCGCTCCATGAACGGCAGGGAACATTACAGGGCGGCCTTTGAGGCGCCGAAAGCCCATGTGCTGATCGTGGACGATAACAGGGCGAACCTGATGGTGGCGGAAAAGCTCCTGCAGGGGACAAAGGTGCAGGTGGAAACGGCCGGCAGCGGCGCGGAGTGCTTAAAGCTCACCATGCAGCGCCGGTACGATGCCATCTTTATGGATCATCTGATGCCGGAGATGGACGGGATCCAGTGCTTCCATCAGATCCGCAGCCAGACGGGTGGCCTGAATCCGGAGACGCCGGTGGTGGTTCTGACCGCAAACGCCGGCGGGGAGGAGCAGGCCCTCTATAAGCGGGAGGGCTTTGACGGATACCTGGTGAAGCCTGTGAGCGGCATTCAACTGGAGGCGGAGCTTTTAAAGCAGCTTCCCAGGGAACTGGTGAGCATGGCCAACGCGCCGGAATTTACGGATATGGTGGTGGGGCCGGTGCTGGGGCATAAGAAGAAGCTGCCCCTGATGATCACTACGGACAGCGTCAGCGATCTGCCGGTGGAGCTGAGCCAGCGGCATCACATTGCAGTCATGCCCTACCGGGTGATGACAGAGGGCGGCGAATTCCGGGACGGGGAGGAGATAGAGACCGAGGGCGTGCTTTCCTATATCTCTTCCCAGGGGAAAAAAGTGCACTCGGAATCCCCGGAGGCAGAGGACTATGAAGCTTTCTTTGCGGAACAGCTCACGGCGGCCCAGAGTATCATTCACATAGCTATGGCGCAGAATGCCAGCAAGGGCTACGAAAATTCCCTCCAGGCCTCCAGGACCTTTGACAATGTGACGGTGGTGGACTCCGGGCATCTCTCCAGCGGCATGGGGCTGATTGCCCTGCGGGCTGCCGAATGTGCGGAATCCGGAATGAGCGCCGGGGAGATCCTGCGCGAAATAGACAGCATGAAAAAAAGGACCCGGACCAGCTTTATCGTGGGAAGCACGGAATATCTGGCGCGGGCCGGGAGGCTTTCTGCGAAGATCAGCGCTTTCTGCGAGGCCTGTATGCTCCACCCGGTCATTGTCCTGAGAAAGAGCAGTATGACTGTGGGGGCGATCCGCATGGGCACAAGGGATGTGATCTGGAAAAAATATATCCGGTCCGCGCTGAAAGGGGCCGGCGGGGCTGACAGGCGTCTGCTGTTCATTACCCACGCGGGGCTGAACCAGCGGGAGCTGGAGGAGATCGCGGCAAAGGTAAAAGAAAAAATAGAGTTCGAGACAGTGATCTATCAGAAAGCGTCGCCTGCCATTTCCGCCAACTGCGGGCCGGATTCGTTCGGTCTGCTGTTCATGATGGGACAGGACTGACAGATAGACTTTGAAAGCGGAGATTGACTATGAAAAAGAATCGGCTGAACAGAAAACAGAAACGGGCGCTGGCAGTGGCCGCAGCGGTAGTTATGATCGTGATCCTGGGCCTGAATTTCCTTATGATGCACCGCATCGTGCTGAGGCAGGCAAGAGAAGTGGGCAGGATGCGCGTGCAGAACATCGCGGCGGAATACCAGAAGTCTCTGACCAGGGCGGAGAGCGCCCTGGACCGCGTAGGGAGCGACCTGGAGGAGCTGCTGCAGAGAGGGGCCTCGGAGGTGGAGATACGCCAGTTTCTGCTCCGCCAGAGGAGCTTAGAGCACGACCTGTCGGATGGGCTGTGCCTGAACGTGTACTGTGTGCTGGACGGGAAAGTGCTGATTTCCGGCATGAAGACTCCGGAGGATTACGTGCTGCAGGACAGGGCCTGGTACAGGGGGCTTCTCGCCACCAAAAAGGGGGAGGCCTATATCTCTTCCACCTATGACGATGTCTTTACGGATAACATGTGCTATACCGTGACAAAGTTTCTGGGGGACGGCACCACTGTGGTGGCTCTGGACTACAGCGTATCGGAGGTGCAGAAGCTGGCCGAGACCCTGGCCGGAGACGAATACGGAGATGCGCTGATCGTGGACTCCAACGAGGTGATCGTGGGCTGTACAGATGCCAGTATGATCGGACAGAAGCTCTCTGCGGCTTTCCCTCAGTATCGGAATGCGTTCCTGCGGGCCATGGCCTCGGACGAGGAGAGCATGTTCCTGCACACGGGCGGGCCGGGAAGCTCCAACAACATATTCTGCAGCAGGACGGAGAACGGCTGGTACTTAATGTGCAGCGTCCGGGGCAGAGTGCTTTACGGCGAAAGCTATGGCAGGGTGTTAAGGAGCAGCTTACTGACCGTGGCCGTCATACTGGCAGCCCTGGCTGTCTACATGTTCGCCACCCGGGAGAGGGATAAGGAGAAGCGGCCCCGGCGGAAGAGGAGAGAGGAAGTCAAGGAGCGCCGGGGGGAGCCGGGTAGCGGCTTTACGGAGCGGACGCACCGCAGGTTCCAGGTGGGCATTACCGTGATCTTTTTTGTGACCCTGGTCGCTACCGTCATCATATGTGTCAGGCTGACGATCAACGAAAGCCGGGCCAAGATGGCGGAGGAGCTTCGGAAATACAATTACGAGGT
>CANRLX010000109.1 GCA_947631615.1 uncultured Acetatifactor sp. | reverse complement strand
CTATTTCCATTCTTGACAGAGTCGGCCCCTTTCATACTGTCGAGCCTTGTCGTTTACACGGAATTTTCCCCGGCCTCGTGTAGTACATTACATAATTCCGATAATGTAGTGCGAAGTGCAAAAAGCAGACCCGGCATAGCGGGTGCACTTGATTTTAGGTATGAAAATCCACACTCTCAGCAGATTTCCGGTGTTAGAACACGTTGAGGGTGCTTTTTTGATGCGTATTATCATGTCATGTACAGCGGGAAAATCTGTTGATGCGGATGAAATCTGTCAAAATGGGTTGCTTTTGTTTGCGAAATGTAGTAAACTATTACGAGCCTGTCCCATGGTGGGATATGTTTACGGGCATGTGCACTACATTATCGGAATTATGTTGTAAAGCAGATTTCCGTGCAGACGAAAATACGCCCCTAAGTTTGCGACAGAATCAGGAAGCAGAAAATTGAAAACAGAGAAAAGGAGCAAAAACAAGCCTATGAACATATTACCATACTTTTGAGGAGACCATGAGACAAATGAGGAGAAACGCACAGACAAAAACGAACTCGGGTTTCCCAGTGGTCCAGATAGAAACTGCTCTGGGATTGATCGGTGATGGTCTTGTTTACCGAATGTTACCAACCGCAATTGGATATTTTACAGCGAGACCCATGCGCACGATGCGGTCATAGAAGACCTAAACGTGAGGCAACAATTTTTTGGAGACGAAAGGATGCAGTTCATGAAAATCGAAACAAAAAAGAGACAGATAAGGTATATAACCTTGTTTTTACTTCTATCCGGTGTGGGGATAATATCTTTTTTTGCCTTTGTGGTGCCAAATTCCAATATTGACGCATTTCGCTGGCTTGTAATGGAGCACAACTATAAGTGGCAGTTCGGAGATTTTTTCCGCCTCCTTGTATATACTGCTGATTTAAAGAATGTATATTTTAACACCTCGGACGCGGTATATCCGCCGTTGATCATGTGCTTTTTCCACCTGCTGTGGCGCTTGAATCCCATCACGTTGCCTGTAAATCTCAGTTCTTGGGTAGAGGCATCCCGTTATCAATTTAATTCACTGATTTTTTTAATGGTAACGCTTGTCGAAGTAGCGTTGCTGTATATCGCCATCAGAAAGCTCCTGTCTCAATACAACGAACGGAACATTAATTTGTTCTTCTTTGCGCTTCTGTTTTCGGCGCCCTTTTTTGAGGGAGCAATAGAGCGGGGAAATATCGTCCTGCTTGCCATGGTATTGATGCTGCTCGCTCTCCATTATAAGGACAGCGACAAAGCATATGAAAGAGAATTTGCGTTGATCCTGATAGCGGTAGCTGCGGGGATAAAAGTGTATCCCGCGTTGTTGGGATTGCTATATATAAAAGAGAAACAGTGGAAGGAAAGCGCCCGCCTGATCGTATATGGAATGGTGTTCTGCCTTGTGCCCTTTGCGTTTACGGGAGGTGTAAATGGAGCCTTACAGTATTTGAAGATTTTATTTGTCCGTTCCAAAGGGGCGGTCGGTCGCTGGACATCTGTCCACTGCTTTTTCACGGCAGTCGCGCAGCATTTGGGTTTTGATATTCATGTTTTTCATGTGCAGTTAATTGGGAAATTGCTGGAAGAGCTAGTTGTGGTGGGAAGCGTCGTTGTGATGTGGCTGGAGGAAAGAAACTGGAAACGGGTCCTGTATCTCTGCGGAATCATAGCGGTTGGAGTCCCGAATTGTTACAGGTACACATCGATTTTCATGCTTGTGCCCCTGCTGTTTTTCCTGCAGGAATCTTACAGGGAAAAGAGAACATTTATGGGTTATCTGTATACTATTCTTTTTGCTGCGACATTCACCATACCTGTTTGGGCCATTCGCATAGAAGTGGATTTTGCTATCTTTTTCCCTATATATTTGCTTCTGCTGGTCAGTGTGATAGAGACTGTGGTGGCCGCAGTCAAAAGCAAAGGAAATTTAAAGGAATCCGCAACGGACAAAACCAATACATGAATCTATATTTAGGGTCTCCTGAACAACGCAAAGAGGAAGTGGACAACGGCTACGATATTTCCACAAAGGGTGAACAGTTGGTCAAACTGTTTCGATTTGTTGAACTGCTGTTTCCTGTTCCGGATGAAAGTAGCATCTACCCGAACGGACACAAACAAACGACATAGACAAAACCGTAATAAAAAGAGGATTTATATATGCCCCAAAAGACAGAAAGACGAATACACGATGTCATAAAACTGATGCGTCCAAAACACTGGCTGAAGAACATTCTTATCTTCGTGTCCATCACGTTCTCCGGCCGGCTCTTTGAGCCGGAACTTCTGGCGCGGGTGCTGGCGGGCTTCTTCGCGTTCTCACTTATCTCCTCCGCGGTCTATGTCCTGAATGATATTCAAGATGTGGACGCGGACCGTCAGCACGAGGTGAAGCGGTATCGGCCTATCGCGTCCGGCATGGTAAGCATCCCGTTTGCGTATGGCTTGATCGCGACCCTCATTGTGCTGGCTCTGCTGCTTAGCTGGCGGGCTGGCGGGCGGGTATGGAAGAGCTTTTTGTTCATATTCATGTATTTCCTGGTAAATGTTGGATACAGCTTGGGGTTGAAACATATCCCGTTCGTCGATATCTTCCTGCTTGTATCGGGCTTCCTGCTCCGTGTCTTGTATGGTGCTGCGGTGATTGACGAATACGTCTCTAACTGGGTGTTGCTGACCGTGCTCGCGCTTTCCTTCTACCTAAGCCTGGGAAAGCGCCGGAACGAACTGTTAAAGAGCGGGGAGGCGGGTATAACCAGACGGGTGTTAAAGTATTATTCCTTCAACTTTTTGGACAAGTTCATGTACTTATGTTTGTCGATTGCCATTGTGTTTTATGCCCTTTGGAGTGCTGACGCAGAGGTGATCGCCAGATTTCAAACGGACAAGCTGATCTGGACAGTCCCATTGGTGCTCCTGTTGATGATGAAGTATAGCTCGGATATTGAAGCGGGTTCCCATGGCGACCCTGTCGACGTGATTACCAGGGATAAAGCGCTGATGATGCTGGCATTCCTGTATGGGCTCATCATGCTGGCGCTGATCTATGTTCCCGGATTGTGAGGGTGGCCGTGAATGTTTATGATTTTGACCACACGATCTATTCGGGGGACTGCACGATCGACTTTTGGTGGTACTGTATCCGGCGAAAGCCGAGTGTACTGTTAGCGTTGCCAAGGGCTATCTTCGCCGCAGCAAGGTTTCGGCTCGGCCGGTGCGGTCGAGAGGAATTTAAGGAAACTTTTTATCGGTTTCTTCAGTATTTGCCTGATGCTGAAGAGTACATACGGGACTTTTGGGCCCAGAATCTGCGAAGGATACAGCCGTGGTATCTGAAGCAGCGGGAGACAGATGACCTTGTCATCTCTGCATCCCCGGATTTTTTGGTCTCTGTTGCATGCGTCGCCTTGGGCATCCGCTGGCTTGCGTCTCCTGTGGACAGGTTGAGAGGCCGGCTCCTTGGCCCAAACTGCCGTGGCGAGGAGAAGGTTCGGCGATTGCACCAAGCATATCCGGGGGCAGTGGTGGGGAAATTCTACTCGGACTCGCAGTCAGACCAACCCCTTGCCGATTTGGCTGAGCAGGCTTTCTTGTTGAAAGGTGGCAAAATACATCCGTGGAGGGGCAAAGGAAATGGATAAATATTCTGGCAAGGGCGGAGATGTGACGATGGGTATCCTGTTCTTGATCCTGGCCAGTGTGCTCCTGAATTGCACCGCGCAAATCTGTATGAAGAGCGGTATGCTGGCAATTGGAGAGCTTGGCGGTGCGCGGGAATTCGTGGAGGCCATTCCCCGTATGGTGGCAAGCCCTGCTCTGTTGGGCAGCGCCTTTTGCTACTTGGTCAGCATTGCCCTGTGGCCGGTGGTACTATCACAGGAGGATGTGAGCTGTGCCGATCCATTTCTCAGCATCTGAGCATCTGTTATATCCTTTTCGCAGTTGCCGGGCATTTCTTGTTTGCGGAGTCCGTATCCCCTATGCGTATTGCGGGAATTGCGGTTATCTGTTTGGGAGTTGTTCTGATCTCCAGAAGTTAAAGAAAAAGTCCCTGTGAGCAAGGGACAGAACATAATAGAAAAAATATAAAGGAGTTTTTTAATGAGCGGGAAATTGTTGTTGGCAAAGGGCCGTGTGGCAATGAATGTCCTCCGGAAAAGGCCTATTCTTACGATTTTTGATGTCACAAAGCTCTGCAATGAGAGATGCCCGATGTGCAATATCTGGAAAGAAAAATCGGTCGATATGACCATAGAGGAGATCCGATCCAAGGCAGATGAACTGCACCGGTTTGGAGTGGGCTATGTCTTTCTGCAGGGTGGGGAGCCGCTGATTCGGAAGGACATCATCGAAATTGTCGATGCTTTTCTGGACAATGGGATTCGCCCTACGATCATTACGAATGGGATCCTTTTGACGCCTCAATTGGCGGAGGAGATTGCCCGGCGGGAGTGTAATCTGTCTGTCAGCATCGATTCGCTGGTTCGGGAGCGTTTTGCACTGCTGCGCGGCAAGGATTCTTTGGACAGGGTCGTCAGCAATGTGCGTGCAGTGGCATATTTGAAGGGACAACATAAGGGAAATTGGTCTATCACAACGACTGTCACAAAAATGACGGAGCTGGACGACGTGAAGAATCTGCGCAAATTTGCCTATGAGAACGGCTTTATGTATGCGATTCGACCGTACATACATGTAAACGGCACAGCAGGGAAAGAGGATGAGCGCCTGGTATACGATTACCAGAATGTCATCGAGATATTTAACTACATCGCTGGGAAGGCAAAGGAAGAGAACTTTTTTGCCTATTTGATCTATCAGGAACACATTCGGTATATCCAGGGCAATTCCATGCCGGAGTGCGATGCGATGAACTATTCCTTCCTCATGAAAGAGACGGGACACCTCTCGCCCTGCATTGAATTTCCCGGTATTGATTTGAGTCTGGAGAATTTTTCAGCACAGAAACAGCAGTATAAGCCGCGCTTGGATGCCTGTAATTGCTCCACGCCGTGTTTCTATAACGATGCCCGGGAGATCGGTTTCCTGATCCGAAAAAAGTGGATTATCCTGCGGCACATGCCTGAACTTCTGAGGCAGATGAAGCGGTACGGGAACTTCTTCTGAAAAAGGAGCGCAAACATGGAGACTATTTTTGTGACTGGGGGGACGGGATTTATCGGTCGTTGTCTGCTTCAGGAATTAGTAAGCCGCCCAGAGGTTTCTGCCGTCTGGAGTCTGTATAGGAGTGAGATACCGTTTACCCATGAAAAAATTCACTGGGTAAAGGGCGATATGGATCATCTGCCGGAACTCTCCAGTGCAGGAAAGATTACAAAAGTGATACATTGCGCGGCACTGCAAAACCGCGGCGTTACACAGAAGAAAATATATGCTGACAATATTCGTTGGACAGAGAATGTTATCGCTTTTTCAAAACGCTGTGGAGTTGAAGAGTTTATCCTCTTCAGTAGCATTAACGCAAGGCTAAAGCGTTGCGGGGCTTACGCCAAGAGTAAACGTAGGTGTGAACAACTGGTGAGGGAGAGTGGCTTCAGCGTGAAGATCCTCCGGCCGGCGCTCGTGTATGGGCCGGGGGAAAACGGGCTCACGTCGCTGATGGGCTATATCAAGTGCCTTCCGGCAGTCCCGGTATTCGGCAATGGCCGTGCAAAGGAACAGCCCATTTATGTGTCAGACCTGGCTAAACTGGCGGTCTGCTATATATTGGATGATGAGGGTTCCGCAATGGTTGAGCTGTGTGGAGAAAAACCGATGGAATATGATGCCATGGTTCGGATCATGGCATCAGCAGTTGGTAAAAATGTCCGTATCATTCATTTGCCCTTTGCTCCGTTCTATTACGGCTTTCAGATGCTGGAAAAGCTGAATCTCCCCCTGCCGATATCGTCTGAACAGGTGGCGCATATCGCTGAGGATTTGGTGACAGATATGCAGCCTGTATGTGAGAGATACCGTGTGACGCTATCTGATTTTTCAGAGAAAATGAAAGAGTTGTATTGAATTCAAAGAGGAAAGAGCGAATGATTGGGGGGAGGGAATAGTGGCGAATTGCATCCCGCACCTTTGCGCTTTTTTGCTGTAGGGAGTTCTTATTGCCTTTTTTCTGTAAGCCCCATGGATGGTCCGACAAAAACGGTGCCGGGAAGCAGCCTTCCCGGCACCGCATGTTCATATCGTTCCGGCGTTCCTACATCGTGGGCCCTTTCCATTCTTCAATCTGCATGGACATGCGGTTGCGCTCCTGCTCCGTGATGACCCCTTGCTCGTAGAGGGTCCGGTTGAAGTAGTGGAGCCACATCCGAGCGGCCATTTCCTTTCTTCTTTTTTCGTCGGATGATACAGTCTGCTTGTCCTTCATGGCCGCTCGCCTCCTGTATCGGTAGGATTTCCCAGTTTGCTGCGGTTTATACAGTTGCTGATATGCGTCTCCTTTCCCCCGTGACGGGAAGTTGATTTGCTACATGGTTTGCTGCCAACTCGGCTGGTCCTCGTGGTCGTCGGCTTTATGGCCCTGGGCGATCTTCTTCTGCCGCTCCTTCGCCAGCGCCTTGCGGTCGCTGTGGGCCGGGGGTGTGGTGGTATCCTTTATTGGAGGAGCGGACTGAGTGTGCTCCAGAGCGCGCCCAAGCTGTACCACATCGCCAGCAAGACGCCCCCACACATCAGGATCAGCAGCAGAATGGGGAGGAACTGCCGGATCTCCGGGAGCTCGATTTGCGGCAGAGAAAAGCGCCGCTCTTTCGGCTTCCCAGCCTGTTTTAGCAGTTTCTTGATCTCCTGGAGTTCCTCCGTGATCTGTTTGAGTTGAGCCGCCGGCGGCCACGGGATGGGCCGTTGGTTGATCTCCTGCAGGAGGAGTGTGTGCTCCGACAGCAGCGTGCCTATGGCGTCCAGCCGGCGAAGCAGCAGGGGCCACTCCTCCGGGGCCGGCTGCGTCTTCGGCGGGGCCACCGGGGCTGTGGGCTGGTTTCTCTGTTTCAGTTCTTCCAGTGACAAGTTCTGTCCGGATTCGGAATTCATATTCCATCGCCTCCCTCAAATATTTTGGTTGATGCAGACGGTCGTCTCGGCACTTGAGACCGTCCGGCGTTGTGTAGGTGATATTCTTCCGGCTGTCCTGCCAGCGCACGTCGTAGCCCTCGCTACGCATCAGCGCGATGAACTCGTCCCGGGTTCTGGCGTAGCGCATGCACTGGTCAACGGTGTTCATCAGCCGGAACTTCCAGCTCTGGCCCTTGGCGGCGGAGCGGTACTCCCGGCCGGTCATCCCGGTGCTGGCGGTTTTTTGCTGCGGTGGGAGGACGGAGAGATAGTGCCGTTCACAGATTTCGTCCGATAGCTTTCGCAGCCTTTTGAGCGTGTTGGGGTCCTGCCGCAGCATCTTTCCTGTCAGGTAACAGACTGCGTTCACAAGGAAGTGTGAATGAACGTGGTCCGCGTCGATGTGGGTAGCGATCAGCACCTCGCTGTCCGGCCACGCTTTCTCCGCGAACTCTTTAGCGACCTGGTGTGCCTCCGGTCCGGTGATCTGCTCGTCTGGGTGGAAAGACTGGACGTAGTGGTAGAACCAGACGGGGCTGTCTTTCCGGTAGGCGTCCCTGGTGGCCCGGAATTCCTGCACCGCCAACTGCGGTGTACAGTTCTGTCCGCTGACCATCTGGAGACCGTCTTCGGTTAGCGTTTTTCCCTCCTGTGATACGTAGTCACTGACACGGAGCAGCGCACCGGCGGACTGCCTTTCGTAGTGGATGAAAGTGACCGTCGCCATCAGGTGCGCTCCTGTTCAGTTAGGTCGCGGAGCTGGAGATAGATTTTTGCCATCGCCTCGAAGGTGTCGGCCAGCCGGACTTCCTTGATGTGCCCTTGATTGGCCAGGATGACCAGACGGTTGAGGTTGCGGCCTACGCCCTTCAGCTCGTGGGTGATTTCCTTGAGACCATCTATTACCACCACCTTGTGTCGCATGGCGGCGGCACGGACGTAGGCGCCTACCGGCATCTGTGCCGTCTCCGCTCGGGCGGCGATGCTGTCGTACTGCTCCGGCGTGAGCCGGAGGGTGATGCGGATGTTCTTGTTGGTTTTCGTGTTGCATCTCCTTTCTGGAAAGTGGGTGCGGGCTTCTGCCCGCATTTCCGCTGCTTTGGCGGGCGCGAAGTCCGACAACGTCGGACAGGCGCTCTGCTTGCCCTCCCTAAAGGGAGGTTTCCCCGCCATCGCGCCTCGGCGGCCTTTTTCGCTGAGGAGGACTGCGGGGCTGTGGCAGATGTACCTGTTGGGATTTCATGTGTGCTCCTGTTCTGTATCCCCTTGTGGATGCTGTGAAAAAATTTTTCCCAATTTGTAGTTGACATGGGCGTTGCATTGTGATGGACTTATCAATAGAATAGATTAGACAAATTGGAGTGGCTACAGGATACCACAGATTCACGGATTTGTGAAGACTTATTATAAAATTGTTTTAGACATTTTAGGAGGAGTTATGTGGATCTACAGAATGCACTTTGCCGGTGACCGGGAGTGCTTTGCCTATGACCCAATGGGATACCAGGGCTCGGTCGGGACAGAGAAGGAGCTGCCCTACCTGGAGAGCCTGCTCAACTTCTTGGAGATGGACTGCGGGGCATTGGACCAATGATTGAGGAGATCTGCGGGAACTGAGAGCGTTTTTTTGCCACCGATGACAGGGAATTCGCTACTTGGGCGATGCAACTGCTGGGCGAGTTCGGGATGCGGCGCTGCAGTGGGAGAGCAACAAGAGCAAGGACCTGATTTTCAAGGAGTACCGCCGGGAGTACAAGCGGCACTTTGCGTGGATCCGAGCCGGGAAATACACCGAGGAGGATTTCGCCGAATGGAGCCTCCGGGCCAGGCAGAAGAGGAACGAGTGCGAGGCAGGGAAGATGACGCTGGAGGAGTTCAAGGCTTGGTTGAAAAATTCGTGAGTTGCTTTGGGTGAATCCGCCGCCCCGGATGGTGCACTGTGACCGCGTTGGTGGTGCACGGCGACCGCTGAAATGGTGCAACGCCGCC
>CANRLX010000108.1 GCA_947631615.1 uncultured Acetatifactor sp. | reverse complement strand
AAATCCTTTCATTACTATGACCGTATGTATCCATCTCAGGATGCAGCGAGCGGCATTGGGAACCTGATAGCACTGCCGTTTGTTTACCGGTGATATGATTCTGGATATGCAGAAAGCGGGAATCAATGTCGTGGTAAGAGATGAGGCCATAGAGCATTTCGCGGTTATTGATGATGTGCTTGTGTGGCATGGAGGGATGAACCTGCTGGGCAAGGAGGATGCATGGGACAACTTAATGAGGATTCAATCCACACAGGTTGCTGCGGAATTGTTGGAAATAGCGTTTGGGAAACCAATTAAGTCACACAGTATTGTCGGCTGATATATTTTTATTTGTTCAAAGTACCTTATCACCGTAAACATCAAAGTTTGCGGGCTTTTTTCATGTCATTCCATCTTTTGTCCCTATGTTTTTTTACTTTGATCGCAAATACCGGAAGATCGCTGAAGAAATTGAAGCGCTGAAGGAGAAGCAAAAGACCTTCCGAAACTACCGCAGGCTGGCAAAGCAGCATGACCAACGGCTCAAGGACAGGGATAGCTTCCTGCAGAACCAGTCAAGCCGCATAATGGCATTTGACAATGCTCTGGTGCGAAACATCAAATAACTTTTATTGGTTATGGGTGATTGGGCTGTAGAAGGGGCACCATATGCTAACAGGGGAGCGTCACGGTGAACGTTGCCCCGCCGCCCGGGGTATCGGAGACAGAGATATTCCCATGATGAAGTTCGGCGATCTTTTTGGCGATGCTTAATCCCAGACCGTAATGCCCTGGCATGGAAGCGTCAACTTTATAAAAGCTGGAGAAAATCTTCTGTTTGTCGGTATCGGAAATTCCTGCGCCGTGGTCGATGAAAGAAAGGAAAAGGAATTTTTTCTGCCGGACAAGCCGGATCAGAATCGGTTTGCTTCCGCCGGAATAGGTAACGGCATTATCCAGAAGAATCGTAAGAAGCTGCAGGATCAATGTGCGGTCAAGGCGGACGGGAGCAATATCGCCCTCCGGTAAATCAAACTGCAGCTCTTTTCTGCTTTTCCTCAGAATGGGCGTGGATAGCTCATAAAATTCCGCGCAAAGATTGACGAGATCCGTCTCCGCAAGATTTGTCTGCCAGGTGCAGCTTTCGCCGGATGCAAGGAAGAGCAGTTCCTTTATGATTTTGTCCATACACTCACATTCTCGGTTTATCATTTGTTTTCCGTCATAGGTTTTGGAGGAGTTTGCAATCACAATTTTGGACAGCGGAGTTTTCAGCTCATGAGAGGCAGCGGCAATAAATTCTTTCTGCCGCTGCATATTTTCATTTACAGGAGCTATACTTGACTGAATAATATGTTTTCCCAGAAACCAAAATGAAAGGAAAAGGAGCAATTCCAATCCTCCCAACAGACCTATCTGACGTATGGAAAATAGGTTTTTGTTGATCAGGCAGACGGCAAGGAGCTCGTAATTTTTTCCGGTGACGGACGTAGAGGTCAGCCGGAAGCAATAGAAGCTCTCGCCATACCTTCCGTCCATCTCAAAGGCAAACAGATGGTTGGGGATTTGGTATTCCCCCGCTTCTTTTTCAGATTCCCTGTCATATGTCTGTTCAAATGCTTGTTGAAACCGTTCCCGTATGGCCGCTTCCAATACAGGGAATGGCGTTTTTATTTCGTCCGACAAAAACGACTGGGACGTACCCTCGCGGATGATAAGCAAATCCATCGGCACATGAGAATGGTATTGTCTGTAAACCGTATCGGAAATAGCGACGTCGTGCTGCAGCTCTAACAGGATGTTGTTGATATAAGACTGAGATAAGAGCTGCCGCTGATCTCTCAGGGCAGAAGAATCGTGCAGCGCGATAAAACATACGATTGCGGTTACCAATAGGAAAACCGTGATATTGTATGTGAAAAAAATGCGGCGATATAATTTCTTAATCATTTCTGCTGTTTCCTCTTCCTGTATTTCCGGCCAGCGTATATCCGATTCCATATACGGTGTGGATAGCGGTACTGCTTTTCAGGGTCTTTAAGTGCCTTCGCAAAAAGTAAATATAGTTGTCTACGTTAGCGGGTTCGACTTCTGTGTGGGAACCCCATATGCAGGCCAACAGCTCTTCCCGCGAAAAAATTTTGGACGGATTTTTCATAAACAATCCCATTAAGCGGAATTGTGTTTTGGTTAGGGCTACGTTTCTTCCCCCACAGTTTAGGGTATAGCGAGTATTGTCCAAGCTTAAGTCAAAGCAGGATAAGGAAGAGTCGTCCTGCAGGGAGATCGGGCGCCGCAAGAGCGCTGTCATGCGAAGGAGCAATTCTTCCATATGAAACGGCTTTGTGAGATAATCGTCGGCGCCGGCCTCAAAACCGTCAATTTTGTTCTGCAGGCTGTCCAGCGCCGTTAAGACGAGCACAGGGGAAGATATCCCGTTGTCGCGCATCTTTTTCAGCAAGGAGACGCCCTCCGTATCCGGCAGTATTCGGTCTAAGATAATCAGATCATAGTTATTTTGGGAAGCACGGCAAAAGCCGTCGTTTCCGTTGAGACAGGAGTCAATGGAATAGGGGTGTTGCTTTAATTCCATCGTCAACATTTCGTTCAGCTGTACATCGTCCTCAATCAGCAAAATTCTTTTCACAGTCAGCGCCGCCTTTTTGGTATTAGAGAGATTCCATTCACAGACATTATACCAAGAGAACATCGAAAAATCATCTAAATGACAGAGATTAAAATTTTGTGGTTTTCCATGACTTTTAGATAATTCATCGGTAAACTATCGATTACAATCAAGTTGATCGGAGGTGTTTGAAAATCTATGAGAGAATCTAGGAAAAAATCTAGGAAAAAATCTAGGAGAAAACAGGGCAGGCGCTTCTTTCATATTTTGTGTTTGTCTCTCTCGATATTTCTGCTGGCGGGGTGTTCTTTTGGAGAATACGGACGGGTTGAGACTTCGGAAGGAACGAATCCCGACGGGGGAATGTGGAAAAGGTCTGATTATATCCAGCAGGAATTGCCCCTGCCGGATGAGATACAGCAGGCTTCCTACGTGGTGGTGGGTTTTCTTCAGGCAGAAGAACCGGAATTGTTTTTGTGGAATCCGGATCGGGGAGCATTTGAAAAATATGTTTTGTCGCCGTCGTCCGAATGGACGGCGCAGCCTTGCGAATGGCTTAACAGCGCGGTTTGTAGCGATCGCCCAAAAACCGTTGCCGTACTGTATCAGGACGGCGCTTATTATGCCAAGTATGGAGCCGCGGACGGAGGATACCATCTCGTCCGGTCGGAGGATGAGAAAAACGCTGTAGAAATACCGATGGAGGGCTGGGATAAGCAGGTCGTTGACCGGATCGCTGTCTTATCAGATAACACAGTCGCGGCTACGCTGACCAACAGAATCTGCCAGATTTATATTGACGGCAAAGTGGCAGGGGAATTTGACTGCGGCGAATCCTACAGCCTGGCCGGTTACGGAAGATACGCGGCACATTTAAGCGAGGGAAATACGGAGGTGTGTCTTTCTAACACGGAAAGCATGGAAACAGAGAAAAAGCTGCGGTTTGCAAATGCAAATGAAGAGATTCCGCAGCTGTTTATGAAAGACGAAACCTCGGTTTATCTGGCCGGAAATACGGGACTTAAGGAGCTGAACGTGGAGAGCGGGGAGGAGCGGCTGCTCATAAATGGCTCACAGACAATGTTTTCCTATGGGGGCTATTTCCCATTGTGGTTAGAAAAAACATCCGAGGAAGAATGGTATGTGCTGTTTGTCGACAGAGATCAGGCAAATGCAAGGCTGATGAAATATTCAAAGGGAACGGAAGAAGGGGACGAGCAGGGGAAGCCCCTGGTTATTTACAGTATTAAAGACAATGAACTGATACGGAGCGCGATCAGTAATTTTTCAATGAAATACCCTTCTTTGGATATTCAATATGAGGTGGCGGAAAGTGAAAATGGGGCGGCCACGGACAGCGACTTGATTCGGACGCTCAACGCCCGCATCGAGGCCGGAAACGGACCGGATGTACTGGTGCTGGACGGGATGCCGGTGGACTCTTATATCGAAAAGGGGATTCTCGCGGATCTTTCCGGCGTCCTTGCCCAGAGCGATCTGGCGCCAAATATCCGGAAGGCTTATGAACGTAACGGCCAGATCTATGCGGTTCCCACAAGAGTCGGCCTGCCAATCATTATTGCAACGGATGATGTGATAGAAAAAGTAAATAACCTGGGCGAACTGGCGGCATATGCCGATCGGGCCAAGCTTCCGTATTATGTGGAAGGGACGGTTACTTACCATACTTTGATCGAGAATTTTTATCCGCTATATATCAACTCGATGATAAAGGAAAGCAAAGTGGATCCGGCGCAGCTTCAGGATTTCCTGCTCAATCTGAAAAGGATTGCAGACTCTGTGGGGGCCGTGGAGGCATCGGATTTTGACAATTCTCGCCCCGCAAGATGGGTAGGGCTTAAGCAGGCGTCGCTTGGCATCGCAATCGTAAACGGGATGCTCTACGATCAGGCGGAGGAGCTTTTGTCCTATGCGGAACAAAATGGGGATTACAGGACGGCAGACCACCTGTTTATGCCGTATGGACTGATCGGGATCCGTGCGGGCAGTGCGCAGAAAGAGCTGGCAGAGCAATTTGTTATGGAGGCTTTGGACCTGCCGGTTCAGCAGACGGAATACCTGGGAGCAGGTTTTCCGGTCACAAACGCAGCGCTGGAAAAGTGGAAAGATACGGAAAGCGTCAGAGGGGGACAACTGCTGGATCCTAACATTGATGTGCCGATTGATTTTGATTGGCCGGATGCGGGGGAACGAGAGCGGCTGTTTCGGGAAATAGCGGAGGCGGACACGCCGATATTACAGGATGACATTGTCAGGGAAAAGCTCATGACGATCGGGGAACAATATTTGAAAGGAGACATTACCATTGAAGCGGCCGTACAGGAAATCACAGAGGAAGTGGAAGTTTATATGCAGGAATAATAGGTGGGGCTTTTGGATGCTTCTGCCAAGCGTGGCGGGAGCAGCCGTCTTTCATGTAATTCCCATGTTTCAGGTTGTAAAACGATCCGTTATGGATCAAGCGGGGCGTGAATTTGTGGGATGGGAGCATTATAGGGAAGTGCTTTCCAACCGTTCGTTTCGGCTGGCCGTGCAGAATACCGTTCGTTTTCTTGGGATCTGCGTGCCGGTGCTGTTGGTGTTATCGCTGTTGTGCGCCCTGTTGTTTTATAAGGACAAGAAGGGTTTGCGAAAAACAGTTATGCTGATGCCGATGGCGATTCCGACAGCCAGTATCGTGCTTGTCTGGAAGCTGCTTTTTAAACGGTTCGGGCTGGTCGACCGATTATTCAGCGGATACACGGGAGGGGTGGATTACATCAGCAGCAGATGGGCGTTAGGGATCCTGATCCTCACATATATCTGGCGAAATATAGGGTACGATGTCATACTGTGGATCGCCGCGTTGAAAAGCGTGGATCAAAGTATCGACGAGGCGGCGCAGATTGACGGAGCCGGAAAGTGGCAGCGATTTGTCTGGATCACTTGGCCGCATATTGCGCCCTATGGCAGTGTCATCTTGCTTTTATCTTTAGGGAACGCATTTAAGGCATTTCGGGAGATCTATCTGACCGCAGGAGAATATCCCAATCAAAGCATCTATTTCCTGCAGCATATCTTTCATAACTGGCTTTTGCATTTCAAATTAACGGATTTATGCGCGGGAGCCGTTTTGGTCATAGGGGCAGTCGGTATGCTGTCCGTTCTGTTCCAGCGGCTTCTGGAGGGCGACAGGGAAGGGGGATCATTATGATAAGAAAAATGATAAGCCGACTTGGCTTGCTGTTTCTGATTGCCATAATGCTGGGGCCTGTGATTGTGGTGGTGATAGGTTCCTTTATGAACGGCGGGGAACTCAGGTTAAGTTTTGGCGCAGTACTTCCGGACGGAACCGGCTATGCCAATATACCGCTGATACCCTACTATTTTACGTTTTCAAATTACGGGAAGCTGTTATTCCAGACCGTGGAATTTTACAGGATGTTTTGGAACTCGGTGTTTCAGGTGGCCGGAATTGTCCTCGGTCAAATGCTGACAGGGATTCCGGCGGCATGGTCATTCGCAAAATGGAAAGCGCGGTGGAAGAATGTCTTGTTCGGCCTTTACATTGTATTGATGATGGCTCCCTTTCAGGTGTTAATGGTTCCGGAATACCTTACCTTATATCGGCTTAAGCTGATTGACACGCACTATGCCGTTATTTTGCCGGCCGTGTTTGCGACGCTGCCTGTTTTTATTCTCACACGTTTTTTTAGAGCGGTGCCGGATGAGCTTTTGGAAGCGGCGCGGCTGGATGGGGCGTCTGAATTTTATATTTTTAGGAAAATAGGGATTCCACTGGGAAAATCAGGGATTGGAGCCGTTGTGATCTTAAGCGTTTTTGAGTACTGGAGTGCGATAGAAGCTCCGCTGGCTTTTTTGCAGCAGCGAACGCACTGGCCGGTTTCCCTCTATCTGCCCAACATATCCGAGCAGAACGCGGGCGCTGCGTTAGCGGCATCCTTTGTTATTTTGATCCCGACGCTGCTGCTGTTTTTGGCGGGACACGATGTGATGGAAGAAGGAATCGCCAATACGGGACGGAAAGGATAGAGAGTATATGCAAAGAAACAGAAGGTTCTATTTTATCGGTATTTTGGCTTTTTTGGGAACGATGTTTGCGCTTACCGTTTTTGTGTGGTATCGGCGATCCGTCAATACGCCTTACATAAATTATGTATATCCCCATAAGGATACCATAGAGATTCAGGCACAGGGGGAAGGCAAGGGCGAGAAATATGAGAACTGTATTCCCCGTGATGCTCTTCACACAGACAGCAGAGGGAATTTTGTGTATGTGGTGGAGGAAAGACAGGGGATCCTGGGGAATACCTATGTGGCTGTCAGAAGGAGGGTTGATCTGGTGGCTGCGGATGATGATTTAGCCGCAGTGGAAGGAAATCTGACGGCGGTTGATAAAGTAATCTCCTACAGCGATAAAGAACTGTATGAGGAATGTCCTGTCCTTTTGGAGGAGTATTGAGGGGAAGGAATCGCAATATCTATTGCTTCCAATAGGACGTTTCCACGCCGGAGGGATGGCATTTGTGCGGTTGACAGCAGGAGGGGTTTTGCTATAATGAAAAAGAAATATCAGAAAATGAAAAAGAAAAATCAGAAGCAGAGAGAAGGGGCGAAGATGAAAGAAACGAGACGGAAGGGTAGAATGGCGGGAGGGATTCTCCTGGCCGTTGTGGCCCTGTGGCTCATTTTGATTTGGGTAAGGAGGACAGCAAGGGATCCCGATTTGGAGACAGAACCCTACGCATCTTCGGTTACGGAGGAGAAAGAAGCGGATGAAAACGGTAGCGCTGAGAATATTTTCAAAGACGTGCTTCTTGGAAAGACCCCGTTTTTCTATGTGGATGGAGGAGAGCTGGAAACATTGGATGTTACAGATGTTCCATCCCTTTTTGACAGAGAGGATCCTTATATGAAAATATGGGAGTTTTCTGTGGTGGATCTCGATCGGGATGGAGAGGAGGAAGTTGTCCTTTTGGTGGTTGGCGCATCCGGAGACGCCGGCGGGAAAGTGATCCTTCATCAGATAGATCATAAGGTTTATGGGTATATCACAGTCAACAGGACTTTAGTGGACTTAAAAACAGACGGAACCTATGAGTTTTCGGATCCAACCGGATCGGCGGAAGCGGGAATTGCGGCAATTACGAATTTTTCCGAGACCGGCTATGTAGAAGACAAAATTTCCTATGCAACGGGAACCTATGAGGGATGGGATGCTTTCGTGGTGGATCACCAATCCGCTTCAGAGGATGCCTATTTGGACGCAGCCGCACAGCAGGAGAAGAAAGAGGATGCGGAATGGCATGATTTTACCGCTGAGGAAATGGACATACTATGGACATAATATTTTAGTTATGGAAAGGCAGATGGACCGGCAGGAAATGTTGCCGATGTTGTCTTCTTCTGCTTTGTTCTGTAAATTCATTTATCGCTTTTCTTCAAGGAGCCTTCGGGCGATCGCCAGATCGTCCTCTGCGGGATAGCTTGTGATCAGGGAAACGATACCGGCCACGTATTCCTTGCTCTGGTCGATCAGCTCCGCGATGTTCTCCACGGTCAGACGATGGCGGTACATGCTGCGGATACTTCCGATTCCTCCCGCGATACTGCCTTGAGAGAGTCCTTGCGCCAATCCCTGAGACAACCCTTGTGCCATTCCCTCAGACATCCCACAGGAGATTCCCTTTTCCCTTGCTTCCTTGATTTCTTCTGCAAACAGTTCCCGCAATGCGTTACACATTCCACTCGCCTCCTCGTAGCGCGCCTGGTTTACCCGCGCAATAAATTCCATCACTGCCTCGTACAGGGGGTCCTTTTCCTTTCCCCGATACGCCCTGGACAATACGTCGATGTCCCCTTCGATCTTAAGATCCGGCCGCAGTCTGCTCAGCCAGATGTATTCCTCCGGATCCAGCTTTTGGTTTAACACGATCTGTAAGGGAAACAAAAGCCCCTTTTCTATGTAATAGATTCCCTCATATTTTTTCTCTATCTGTACGCCAAAGCGCTCCCTCAGATGATGCAGTACCGCCCGGGGATATCTGCCGCAGATCACAGTCAGGGTGATATCCTCCGGATGCACCGATAGGACTCCTCCAGACTCCGCCTGATAATTTCCCGCATACGACATGATCTTATAGAAATCGTTGACGCTGAAATAGTCGTTTGGATTCTTGTATTCTATGATGTTATGGCCACGGAAAAAGCGGGCCAGCTTCCCCTGGCAGGAATATCCATCCTTCTTTCGGATCAGGACATCGATCTGTAGGGGCTTTCGGTTCAGGCAGTATTCCGGCAGGATATCCAGATACGGCGCCTCCCTGGCAAGCTCGATCCGGAGGGCCGACTGGAAGGCCGGATGCCATTGCAGTTTGTATTCCGACAACTTATTTCTCCTTTATTATATACAATCTGGCATGAAAAAGCAACAGAAAACAGACAGTTTTTCAATGATTTAATAAAAATCAGGAAAGCATCAAATAAAAGTCGGGGACCGTTACATTTGTTTCGCAGTTTTGCAGGTTCACAAAATGTTTTGAAATTTTTGGCGATCTGCCGGATCCTAATTAGATTTGTGGATAAGTCGATCAATATTTAAATCCATCAACATCCAAGGTCAGAATAACACAGGAGGGCGGGGGTGTCAACAGGGAATTTTGCCTTGAGTTTCCGTACTTTTATCCACAGCAGGACACTTTTATCCTTGCTGCAATAAACAACTTTCAAAAATTGGCTA
>CANRLX010000107.1 GCA_947631615.1 uncultured Acetatifactor sp. | reverse complement strand
CATCCACATGAGGGCAGTCCGGACGGCCGCACAGATAGGTCTCCCGGGCACTGGCTTTGTCAATATAGGTCAGATAAGCATGAATCGCTCCAATACCATTCAAACTATAATACCCTTCCGGACCGACTGCCATTTCATGGGTTCCGCTGAAAAATACGCTCTGCTCACATTGCACGGGGCTCTCTGTTGTGTCTGTTTGGCTTGTTTGGCCAGATTTTTGAGAGGCGCATGAGGTCAAAAGCAGGCTTCCCCATAAAAGGAATAAAAAAACACCGTGTTTTTTCATTACTTTTTCCATAAAGTTCTCCGACACCCCTTTGCTCAACAAAAACTTAAGATCCATATCCGCACCCTTTCCGCATTACTCACCCACGATGCTCCAGGTCACATTCGGGTCGGTGATATCTTTCTTTTTAATATAAGACCATTGAAGTCCCTCCGAAGAAAAGGTTTGCTGAAACAAATAGTCCTGATCCGACAACTCCATATAACCAAAATCCGCCGGTATCGTGTTCACCGTATTTCCGTCAAGATCACAGACGTATAGGTTATACTCGCTTTGTTCATCATAGTAAAACCGATTATTGAAATTATCCAAGTATACATAGGTTCCGTCGTAAGCTAACCACACATACATCGTATTCTCGTCGCACTCTCTGACCAGCTTATCCTCCCTGGTATTCAGGTCATACCGGTACAGCCCCTTTCGGGGCATATAGTAAAACAGTTTTCCATCCGCCGCGATCGTATAGGGTCCTATGCTTTTGTCCAGCACGGTTTGAACCTGACCGTCCGTCGCGTTCCATTTCATCAGTTGATACGCGTAGTAGTCATTCAGCACTGTCACCTTCGTAAAGAAGACATCCTGACCCATAACCTTTAAAAACCCCAGAGAAGCTCCTTCGTCTGTATAGGTATAGACCGCAGTCTTCTCCTTTTTGTCCAGATCTATTTTTTCCAGGCTTACCGTGCGCTCCTCCACGCTGTTGCTGGGAGGCGTATAAGCCATGACAGCGATATCATCATTGAGGAATACATACTGATAATAACTCCCCTGATCCGGCGCCTGTCCCACCACCATGAGATCCTCATGAACGCTTCCGTCTGCGCTGATTTTGACTAATGTTACATTGTAGCTCTCCGGATCGTATTTCAACACATAGACATATCCGTTATAGTATACGATCGACCTTGGTATCACACTGCCCACATAGGCATCGCAGGTCTCCAATACATGATATCCGCTCTCATCCACATGAGGGCAGTCCGGACGGCCGCACAGATAAGTCTCCCGGGCGTTTTCCCTGTCAATATAGGTCAAATAGTAATTATTCTCATTACCGCTCAAACCATAGTACCCTTCGGGGCTAACTGCCAATACATTTTGTCCACTGATATATACGCTCTGCTCGCATTGCAAGGATCCCTCTGTTATGCCTGTTTGGCTTGTTTGTCCGGCCTTTTGAGATGAGCATGAAGCCAAAAGCAGGCTTCCCAATAAAAGGGACAAAAAAACACCGTGTTTTTTCACTGCATCCTTGTCCTCCATTCAGTGTGGCTTTGTTATATATTATCAATATACTCTCTTCCTATATAACAGTCAATAGGGGCGATCGCTCAAAAATGCAATCGCCCCTATTGACAAATTTATTATTTAATGTGCATACAGAAAATGATGAAACGTTCCGCCGTCATTACCAATCACATCAAAAGTACAATCGACCGAAGTAACAATATCCGGACAATCTGCCGAAATCTCCCCATAGTACTGCTGATCGAAACCGCCCGAAAATAATTTATCACCATACGCAAACTCTTTATATATATTACTTTTTTATTAAAAAAAATCACTCCTCTATCACGCTCCAGGTCACATTCGGATCGGTGATATCCTCCTTCCGGATATAGCTCCAGAGAGGAAGTTTTCCATTCACAAATACCCTGTGAAACAGATAATCCGGATCCGACAGTTCTACATAAAGAACCGGCGTTGGGATCGTGTTGACCACCTTTCCGTCAAAATCACAGACATATAGGTTGTGCTCACTGGCTTCATCATAGTAAGACTGATTCATGAAATTATCCAGATAGACATAGGTTCCATCGCAGGCTAACGCAGCATACATCGTATTTTCGTCACATTCCCTCACAAGCTTCTCTTCCCCGCTCTGCAGATCCAGGCGGTACAACCCATCCTTCGGCACATAATAAAACAGCAGGTTCTCATTGGCGATCGTATAAGGACCAATGCTCTTATCCAGCACGGTTTCAACCCGATCTTCAGCCGCGTTCCATTTCACCAACTGGTACGCATAATATTTCTCCAGCTTCGCCACCTGCGTAAAAAAGACATCCTGCCCCATCACCTTTAAAAAAGCAAAAGCCGTTCCCGTATAGGTATAAACCGGAGTTTTTTCCTTTTTGTCCAGATCCACCCGATCCAGGCTTACCGTGATCTCCTCCTGACCATCCGCAGGCGGCGTATAGGTCAGGATAATCGTATTGTCATCCAAAAACACATACTGATAAGAGTTGCTCTGATCTGCAGCCTGTCCCACCACCATGATATCCTCATGGGCACTTCCGTCCGCGCTGATTTTGACTAATGTTACATTGTAGCTCTCCGGATCGTATTTCAACACATAGACATATCCGTTATGGTATACGATCGACCTTGGTATCACACTTCCCACATAGGCATCGCAAGTCTCCAATACATGATGTCCGCTCTCATCCACATGAGGGCAGTCCGGACGGCCACACAGGTAGGTCTCCCGGGCACTGGCTTTGTCAATGTAGGTCAGATAATGATGATCCGTTCCCATACCATTCAAACTATAATACCCTTCCGGACCAACTGCCATTTCACTGGTTCCGCTGAAAAATACGCTCTGTTCGCATTGCACGGGGCCCTCTGTTGTGCCTGTTTGGCTTGTTTGGCCAGATTTTTGAGGGGCGCATGAGGTCAAAAGCAGGCTTCCCCATAAAAGGAATAAAAAAACACCGTGTTTTTTCATTGCTTTTTCCATAAAGTTCTCCGACACCCCTTTACTCAACAAAGACTTAAGATCCATATCCGCACCCTTTCCGCATTACTCACCCACGATGCTCCAGGTCACATTCGGGTCGGTGATATCCTCCTTCCGGATATAGGCCCAGCCAGGCAGCTTCCCGTCCACAAAGGATCTTGTGAACAGATAATGTTGATCCGTCAACTCCAAATAATCAATGGCCATCGGTATCGTGTTCACCGTATTCCCATCAAGATCACAGACATATAGGTTATGCCCGCTTTGTTCGTCATAGTAAAACCGGTTATGGAAATTATCCAGGTAGACATAATTCCCGTCACAGGCCAACAACGCATACATTGTATCCTCGTCACATTCTCTGACCAACTTATCCTCCCTGGTATTCAGGTTATATCGGTACAGCCCCTCTCGGGGCATATAGTAAAACAGTTTTCCATCCGACGCGATCGTATAGAAAACCATGTTTTTGTCTAGCACGGTTTGAACTTGACCGTCCATCGCGTTCCATTTCATCAACTGACATACATCGTCGTCTTCCAGCTTTGTCATCTGAATAAAGAAGACCTCTTGGCCCACAACCTTCAAATACCCCAAAGAAGCCCCTTTGCCCGTATAGGTATATACTGCGGTCTTCTCCTTCCTGTTCAGATCTATTCTTTCCAGGCTTGCCATGCTCTCCTCCGCACTGTCGTTGGTCGGCTTGTACGTCATGACAATGGTATCGTCATCGAGGAATACATACTGATAATAGCTCCCCTGATCCGGCGCCTGTCCCACCACCATGAGGTCCTCATGAACGCTTCCGTCTGCGCTGATTTTAACTAATGTCACATTGTAACTCTCCGGATCGTATTTCAACACATAGACATATCCGTTATGGTATACGATTGACCTTGCCACTGCGCTGCCCACATAGGCATCGCAGGTCTCCAGTATATGATATCCGCTCTCATCCACATGAGGGCAGTCCGGACGGCTGCACAGGTAGGTCTCCCGGGCACTGGCTTTGTCAATGTAGGTCAAATATTTAGATGACATCAAATCCAAACTATAGTAGCCATCCGGACCGACTGCCAAGTTGCTATTTTCATTGATATATACGCTCTGCTCGCATTGCAAGGATCCCTCTGTTATACCTGTTTGGCTTGTTTGTCCGGCCTTTTGAGATGAGCATGAAGTCAAAAGCAGGCTTCCCAATAAGATGAGGCCACAAATATATGTTCTTTTCACCTTTCCCAACATTTTATTGCTTCCTTAAACGCATTATCATTATGCAGTTTTATTATTATAAAGTGTAGCACAGCATCCATCTTTTTTCAATGAAATAACACATTCGATAATACAAACGCCTCAATCCACCACCCGCTTAAATTTCTTCTCCAGCTCGTATTTTGTCATGGAGATGATGGTCGGTCTGCCGTGCGGACAGTTGTACGGATTCTCCAGCGTCAAAAGCTCATCCAGAAGTGCCTCCGCCTCTTCTCGGCTCATCCGATGGTTTCCCTTGACCGCCGCCTTACAGGACATAGAGGCAATCCTCTCCTCCACCACCGGAAGGCTGCCCCTGGTCATCCCCTCTGAAAGCTCATCCAGTACCTCCTGAAAAAGCTCCCTCTCGCTGCAGCCGTACAGATCCGCCGGAACACTGCGAAGCGCGTATTCGCTTCCACCAAACTCTTCTATTTCAAATCCAAGTGCGGCAAACACCTCCCGATATTGTCTCAAGGCAGTCTCCTCCTGTCCGGTGAGACTCACGATAATAGGAGGGAGCAATGTCTGGGACACTACGCTTTTCTCCCGAAACTGCCGCATCAGGCGCTCGTACTTCACCTTCTCGTGAGCCGCATGCTGGTCGACGATAAACAGCTTGTCCTCAAACTGCACCAGCCAGTACGTCTCAAACAACTGCCCGATGATCCGGTATCGGGAGCGGTTTTCCTCCGAGAGAAGCCGCTCCTCGAAGAGATTCATCTGGGCGGAATCTCCCTCCATCGCTTCCTCAATGGTCTCCTCTTTCGGCGCCTCGACATCCGTTTCCCGAAGGTCGTCTTTCTCTGGTGACACGCGTGTCGCTTTTGTATTCTCAACATCTTGTGGGATGCCATCTACATCTTGTGTTTTCGCCTGTTTTCCGTCGTTTTCCTCCACAAAAAACGTTTCTTCGTCCGTTTTTGCAAGGTTTTCCGTCAAAACTGCATTTTTTTCTTCCCTGTGCGAGGCTACCACCCGATTCCAGACAGGTTTTTGCAGGAAATCCTTCTTTTTTAGCGTTTCTGCCTGGTAATTTATCTCCTCCATCACTCGGTAGCTCTCTGTCCGCGCCTTCTCAAACAGCTCCGGCGTATGACTTTTCCGAAGCTCCTTTTGTTCCTGCCGAAGCTCCCTTTGACGTTCCTTTTCATCCTCCAGGATATTGCCTGGAATCATCTCATGGGCTCTGAGAACTTTTCTCACAGTCTCCGAAATCCGTCCGGCAACCCGTATGCCGTCGCTGAAGCGCACATCCATCTTGGCGGGATGAACGTTCACATCCACCGCTTCCCGATCCATAACAATGTGCAGGACACAGAGGGGAAACTTATGCTGCATCAGATATTCCCGATAGCCTTCCTCCACCGCTTTCGCCACCAGACTGCTCCTGATAAATCTGCCGTTGATGTAACAGATCTCAAAATTCCGGTTGGAGCGCACCAGGATCGGCTTTCCGAGATACCCCTCTATGCGGATGCCCTCTGTTTCCTCCTGGATCGGCACCAAGTTCCCCGCGATATCCCGACCGTAAATGCGATAAATGACTTCCTTCAGATCTCCGTTTCCCGAGGTGTGAAACCTGGTCTGGTTTCCCATGACCAGCTTGAAGGAAATATCCGGTCTCGACAAGGCCAGATGTTCCATCAGATCCACAATATAGCCGCCCTCCGTAGCCGGCTGCTTCAGGAATTTCCTGCGGACCGGCGTGTTAAAAAAAAGATTCCGCATCAAAAATGTCGTGCCGTCCGGCGCGCCGACCTCCTCAAAGCTTTTCTCCACCGCACCGTCCAAAAGGATCCGGCTGCCGGTCAGGCTGTCCGCCGTCTTGGTGATCACCTCCACCTGGGACACCGCCGCGATACTGGAGAGCGCCTCTCCGCGAAATCCAAGGCTCGCCACCCGCATCAGATCGTCCGCCCGGGCAATCTTGCTGGTGGCATGACGCAGAAAGGCCTTTCGGATCTGATCCCGCTCCATGCCGCTTCCGTTGTCCGTCACACGGATGAAAGAAATCCCACCGTCCTTTGCCTCCACGGTGATAGCCGTGGCTCCCGCGTCAATAGCGTTCTCCACCAGCTCCTTCACCACGCTGGATGGCCGTTCCACCACCTCGCCGGCAGCGATCTTATCGATTGTCTCCGAATCCAATACCTGAATCTGCGCCATATCGAAACTCCTCCTATCGCATAAGGGGGCATCCCTTCTAAAACCACATCCGGAACAAACCTTCCCAAACCTCGTCCGGAACAAACCTTCTTAAATCACACGGGGAACAGACGGAAGCCGGAGCGAGTGGCGTTTCTCTTTGCGGCCGTACAAGAACGCCGGCACTTGGGCGACGTCCTCTGTCGCCCTACGTGTCCGCTGCGTTCTTGTTCGAGCGAGAGCGTGCCGCCAAGGGAAATGCCACTCGCTCCGGCGGTACCCTCTCTCCATCTGCCCCATCCCCGTCTGCCCTTTTTCGACTGCCCCGCTCATCCCTTACCCGTTCCATCGGTTCTTCAGCTTATTCTGCAGCCGGTACAAAACATTCAGCGCATCCAGGGGCGTCAGGGTGGTCACCTCGATCTCCATCAGCTCCTTCAGCACATCCTCGTCCGTCACCGTGTCAAACAGGGACATCTGCGCCAGATCCAGCTCGTCCAGCTTCGGCTGCTTCTTCGCCTTGGCGTCCCCCTTATAGTCGGAGGCGATACTCTGCACTTTCTCCGTGATATCGTTGTCGCTGAGCTGCTCCACGATCTCCTTCGCCCGATCGATGACCATATCCGGCACGCCCGCCAGCTTCGCCACCTGGATCCCGTAGCTCTTATCCGCGCCGCCCTTCACGATCTTTCGCAGAAACACGATATCGTCCCCGCACTCCTTCACCGCAATGCAATAATTGTTCACGTTATTGATCTTGCCCTCCAGCTCCGTGAGCTCGTGATAATGGGTGGCAAAGAGCGTCTTGGCCCCCAAAAGCTTGCGATTGCTGATGTGCTCGATCACCGCCCAGGCGATGCTCAATCCGTCGAAGGTGGAGGTTCCGCGCCCGATCTCATCCAGGATCAGAAGACTGTTTGGCGTTGCGTTTCGCAGAATATTTGCCACCTCGTTCATCTCCACCATAAAGGTAGACTGCCCGCTTGCCAGATCGTCGGAGGCGCCCACCCGGGTGAAGATCCGGTCCACAATGCCGATATTGGCGCTCTTTGCCGGCACAAAGCACCCGATCTGCGCCATCAGCACGATCAGCGCGGTCTGCCGCATGTAGGTGGATTTCCCCGCCATATTGGGTCCGGTGATCACACTGATGCAGTGGCTCCCGTTGTCCAGATAGGTGTCGTTTGCGATGAACAGATCGTTGGTGATCATCTGCTCCACCACCGGATGACGCCCGCTCTTGATATCGATGACCCCCTTCTCATTCAGCTTCGGGCGCACATAATGGTTGCGCTCGGAGACCAGGGACAGGGAGGCGTACACATCCAGACGCGCCACAGCCTTGGCGGTCCGCTGGATGCGCTCCATCTCCATCGCGATGGAGTCCCGTATCTTGCAGAACAGATCGTACTCCAGGGTCTGGAGCTTATCCTCCGCATTCAAAATGGTGTCCTCCAGCTCCTTTAAGCGCGGTGTGGTATAGCGCTCGGCATTGGCCAGCGTCTGCTTTCTCACATAGTCCTCCGGCACCAGATCCCGATAGGAGTTGGTCACCTCAAAATAATATCCGAACACCTTGTTGTATTTGATCTTCAGGTTCTTGATGCCGGTGCGCTCCCTGTCCTGCTCCTCCAGCTGCGCCAGCCATTCCTTTCCATCCCGCTTGGCGTTTCGGAGCCTGTCGATATCCTCGTCAAAATGATCCCGTATGATCCCGCCCTCCCGAATCGTGACGGGCGGCTCCTCCTCGATGGATTGCCGGATCAGCTCATAGATATCCTCCAGGCCCTCTATATCCTTCTCTATCTCTGCCATCTCCGCTCCGGAAAACTCCTTCAAAACGGTTTTGATATGGGGCAGCATCTCAAGAGAGTTGCGAAACGCGATCAAATCCCTGGGATTCGCCGTCTTGTAGGTAACCTTGCTGAGCAGGCGCTCCAGATCGTAGATGGGCGCCAGGTATTCCCGAAGCTCATCCCTGGACACGCTGTTTTTGCACAGCTCCTCGATGGCATCCAGGCGTCTCTCCATGTCCTCCCGATTGATCAGCGGCTGCTCGATATAGCTCCTGAGCATCCTCGCCCCCATAGCGGTCCTGGTCTTGTCGAGCACCCACAAAAGGGAGCCCCTCTTCTGCTTCTCCCGAAGGGTCTCCATGAGCTCCAGATTCCTTCTGGTGGAGCTGTCAAGCAGCATATATTTGCTGGTCAGATAGGGCGTGATATGGGTAAAATGCTCCAATTCCATCTTCTGCGTTTCGTAGAGATACTGCAGCATAGCCCCCGCCGCGATCATGCCGGTGGGAAACTCCTCGATTCCCAGCCCGATAAGCGTTTTCACCTTAAAATGACGCTGCAGCACCCTCCGGCATCCGTCGTCGTCAAAAAAATGCGCCGCCAGAGCGTTCACCGAGATGTGGAGCCTTCCCCTGAGATCCTCGATGTCCGCGCCGCTCACCAGATAGGCGTCGTTGCAGATGATCTCGGAGGGCTCGTATTTCATCAGCTCGTCCTGGAGCTTCTTTAAGTCCTCCACCTCCGTCAGATAAAAATCCCCCGTCGTCACATCCGCCACGGCGATACCGATCCCTGTGGGCAGATAGGTAATGCACATCAGATAATTATTTTTGGTGGCCTCCAGCGCCTGCATATTCAGGTTGGTGCCCGGCGTCACGATGCGCACCACCTCCCGCTTCACAAGCCCCTTGGCCAGCTTCGGATCCTCCACCTGCTCGCAGATCGCCACCTTATATCCCTTCGCCACCAGCTTGGTCAGATAACTCTCCACCGCATGGTAGGGAACGCCGCACATGGGGGCGCGCTCCTCCAGGCCGCAGGATTTGCCGGTCAGGGTGATCTCCAGCTCTCGGGACGCCGTGAGCGCGTCGTCAAAAAACATCTCATAGAAATCGCCCAGACGGTAAAACAGGATGCAATCCTTGTACTGTTCCTTGGTTTCCATGTATTTCTGCATCATGGGAGTCAGATCGTTTACTTCCACTTCCGCCATCTTCCGTTTTCCTCCTCAGACATAGGAAGGCCGCCTGCCGCGTCCGCCTTCCGCCCAAAACAAACTATTGTGTTCCGCCCTGGACCAAATGCCCCATATAGTAAAATC
>CANRLX010000106.1 GCA_947631615.1 uncultured Acetatifactor sp. | reverse complement strand
TTTCCAGAGGTAAGTTTACCACACTTGAGACATTTTCTCTTGTGGTTTATTAAGACATTATCATAAATGACTTATACAGGAATATAAATTTCACAAATACCGCTTGACAATTTTGATTTCAGAGGTTACAATACATAATGTTGCAGGCGGAAGCGTGCGGCGCAGAGTGTGCGTGTAGCTCAGCTGGATAGAGCACTTGGCTACGGACCAAGGTGTCGGGGGTTCGAATCCTCTCACGCACGTTTTAGAAAAAGTTTATAATTACTTCCCGCGATGGATATTTACGAGGGACAGAAGGCGTGCTAAAATAAAAACGATAGCGCGCTTTTTTTGCTTTACAGGGAAAGGAAGTGTGACGGCCGTGAACGGTGGGATTATCTATGACGCCAGACGGATCAAGGCGTATGAGGGCTTTTTTGCGCTGGGCGAGTACGCCGGAAAGGATCCCGAATGGCTGGGGAAGCTGTGGGAAGAGCTGGTGTTAGACGATGGAATGATGAAGGAGTTCATGTACTATCTGGATCACCACACTCTCCTGGACGAGGTGAAGTGCCGCGGATATTCTCTGACGGATCTCTACGTGTGGCAGATGGACCGCTACAATTTGATCCGCGACATCGGGAAGAATACCTCCGCCTGCAACAAGGAGGCGATGGTCCTCGGTGCGTTCCGAACCATGGTGGATATGCAGAAGGATCCCGACACCTATGTAAAGCGGCTGACATCCGGCCGCGGCATGGATCAGCTATGACGGCTTCGGGAAGGAATGACTATGAACAAGCAGGAATTTTTGAACAGACTCCGGGGAGCGTTAAGCGGAAGAGTTTCGTCCGGCGTCGTGATGGAAAACATAGCGTTTTATGACAATTATATCAATACGGAGATCCGCAAGGGACGGTCGGAGGAGGAAGTGCTGGAGTCGCTTGGGGATCCCAGACTTTTGGCCAAAACCATCGCCCAGACCCAGGGAACGGACCGGTCCGAAGCCTACAGCGATGCGGATTACCGGAATGTGCAGAACCAGGATGCGGGCTATGGCTCCCAGGAGAGCGAAGGAGGCGGCTGGCGCCGCGGCAGACAGTGGGCCATGCGTATTCCCGGCTGGCTGATAGCGGTCCTGGCCGTGATAGTGGTGGTTTTGATCGCCGCCGTATTTCTCTCGCTGATGTCCTTTTTGATGCCGATTCTCCTGATTATGGCGGCTGCCTTCCTTTTGGCGCGCCTGTTTCTCGGCTGGCTGAAATGACGTCCCGTTTTGGGCTGTGTGAAAATCTGAGAGAAAGTCGAATGGGCAAGAAAGGTAAGAGTAACGGGAAAACAGAGATCTGAGTGGGTAAGAAGATTGAGAGGACGTGAAGGGGAAAGGGAAAACAAAGAGAAAGTTGCGAGAGTGCGTGCGGAATAGGCGCAAATGGATATGAGCCGTCAGGGAAGCTGACGGCTCATATGAGGGGAGTATAAATAATTAATATAGGGGTGTAAATAGCGAACATGACTATTTACATTTTTTATTGTAGTACAAAAGTCCTAAAAAAGCAAGTGAAAATAGTACCAAAGTACCAACGGGATTTGAGGATAGTTTTTGTGAGATTTGACATACTACTCCTGTAACTAAAAACCAACAGGAGGAATGGAGGTTGGAGAGTAAGGTCTTCAACCGTCAGGTGATCGGGCGGAAGGATCGCTGCGCATCCCTTGGCCGGAGCCTGAAGTCATTTGCTGCTCCTAAAGACACAGTCGCAGCACGGAGGCTTAAAAATGTCTTATAACAATCAGAACAATTACAACAACTCTGACAGCCAGAATTGCAAGAACAGCAACAATCAGAACAACAGCCAGAACAGCAACAACCAGAACAACAGTAAGAACAGCAACAACCAGAACAACAGCAAGAACAGCAGCAACAACCAGAACAGCAATTACTAAGCTGTGCGGGTTGGGACGGTACAGGTAGGGGCGCCTTTGGGCGCCCTTATTTGTTGTTTACATCATTTCAAAAAAATTGTATACTTAAACTATTCTTATTATCATTAGGATCAAAGGGACGGATATGCGAGATGAGAAAGTTTGAGCTGATCGCTCCCTGTCATTTTGGCATGGAGTCGGTTCTGAAGCGGGAAATCACGGATCTGGGGTACACAGTCACGGAGGTGTCGGACGGGAGAGTCACCTTCTCCGGCGACGGGGCGGCGCTGTGCAGGGCCAATATTTTCCTGCGCACCGCGGAGCGCATCCTGATCAAGGTGGGAGGATTTCACGCGGAGACCTTTGAGGAGCTTTTCCAGGGCACGAAGGCGCTTCCCTGGGAGGATTATCTCCCTGTGGACGGCAGATTCTGGGTGGCAAAGGCGGCCAGCGTCAAATCCAAGCTCTTCAGCCCCTCGGATATCCAGTCCATTATGAAGAAGGCTATGGTGGAGCGGATGAAGAGCGTTCACCGCCTGAGCTGGTTTGAGGAGAGCGGCGTCTCCTTCCCTGTCCGCGTGTTTCTCATGAAGGACGAGGTGACGGTGGGACTGGACACCACGGGGGAATCTCTCCACAAGAGGGGCTACCGGAAGCTGACGGCAAAGGCGCCCATCGCGGAGAATCTGGCGGCGGCGCTGATCCTGCTCACGCCCTGGAAGGGGGACCGCATCCTGGTCGATCCCTTCTGCGGAAGCGGAACGATCCCCATTGAGGCGGCGATGATGGCGGCCCATATGGCTCCGGGCAGAAACCGCCGATTTACGGCACAGGAATGGCCTCATATCGCGGGGGAGGGGCTTTGGCGGGAGGCGTTTGCCGAGGCTGACGACCTCGTGGATCTGGGTGTGGAGACGGATATTCAGGGCTATGACATTGACGGCGAGATGGTTTCTATGGCCAGGCAGAATGCGAAGCTGGCTGGCGTTGACAAGCTGATCCATTTCCAGCGCAGAGGGGTGGAGCAGCTGAGCCACTCCGGAAAGTACGGTTTTATCATTACGAATCCTCCCTACGGCGAGAGGCTGCAGGAGAAGGAGGAGATGCCCGCGCTCTATCGAACCATCGGCGAGAGGTATCGGGAGCTGGATTCGTGGAGCCTGTATCTGATCACGTCCTATGAGAAGGCGGAGGAAGTCATCGGACGCAAGGCGGACAAGAATCGGAAGCTTTACAACGGCATGATAAAGACCTATTATTATCAGTTTTTGGGGCCGAAGCCCACGGCGGGAAAGCGTCGGGCGGAGGAACTTTAAGCGCATTGGACAGCAGGAAACGAACAGGTCAGGAAACGAACAGGTCAGGAAACGAACAGGTCAGGAAACGAACAGGTCAGGAAACGAACGGGTCAGGAAACAAATGGGGCAGGAATCGAACGGGTTTGGAATAGGATGGAGAAAAGGGCAGCTTTTGACAGCAAACAATGGAATATGGGGATCACGCTGGCGCTTTGGACCATTCTGTGCGCCGTGTGTATGGGATTTATGATGTATGTGGCTCTCCACAAGTCCATTGTCATTGCGGACGAGGCGCCGGGGCAGCTGGCGCTCTCCGTGGCAGGAGGGCAGGCCGAGGCCGGAGGAAACGACAGAGAGCTTCACTTTCGCGGGCAGAGCGAGATGCAAGGGGCGCTCCGCATCCCGTTAGCCCAGAATATCAGCGCGGAGAACGTGGTGGTGGAGAATCGCTACCTGGATCAGGAGCTCTGGATCTACATCGAGGGAGCGGACGAGAGCTATTACGAGACCAACGAGATCACGGGCGACCTGGCCCCTGTCGTCTCCGGTTACTGTGATGGCCAGCGGGGCGGCGTGATCCTGAAGCTTCAGATGGACGGGGTGTGGGAGTATTACAGCACTCTGGAATACGGCTCTCTGGCCTCCGGCATGGGGGCGGACCGTTCCATGCTCATCAGCTTTCGGGATCCCCATGAGATGTACCGCCAGATCGTGGTGATCGACCCGATGGGCGGGGGGAGCGAGGAGGGAAGCCTTTATCGGGGATATGCCGAGAAGACCCTCGCCCTTCAGATCGCCCAAGCCATACCCGAGAAGCTGAAACAGGAGGAGATACGCCTGTATTTTACCAGACAGGAGGACGTGGAGGTCCCCGAGGAGGCGAGACTGCGGCTGGCGGAGGCGCTGGACGCCGATCTGTATATCCGCATCGAGGCCGGAGAGGATGAGGACACGTCCCGATACGGCGTGGCCGGATTTTACAACCAGGAGTATTTTATTCCGGAGGTGGGAAATGTGGAGCTGGCGGATGCCCTGACCAGAAACGTGACGATCGCTTCCAGCAATCGGGCGGAAGGGATATTTCCGGCGGAGGAAGACAGCATTTTAATGCGGCTCAAGGTGCCGGCGGCGCAGATCAGCGTGGGGTATCTCACCAACGAGGAGGAGGCGGCGCTTTTGGGACGGGAGTCCTATCGGGAGAAGCTGGCCCAGGGGATCGTGAACGCTATCGTTGAGCTCTATCAAAGAGGAGAGACCAATCAGGGGGACAGAGAATGAAGAAAAGGATTGTTTTTGCCACCGGAAATGCCGGAAAGATGAAGGAGATCCGTAGGATCCTGGCGGATATGGGAATGGAGATCCTCTCCATGAAAGAGGCAGGAATCCGGACGGATATCGCGGAGGACGGCAGCACTTATGAGGAAAATGCCCTGATCAAGGCGCGCTCTGTGGCGGCAGCAGGCGGCTTTGACGGATCGCCGGACACCATTGTCCTGGCGGACGACTCCGGATTGGAGATCGATTACCTGGGCGGGGAGCCGGGCATCCGCTCCGCCAGATATCTGGGGGAGGAGACCTCTTATCGGGTGAAAAACGCGGCGATACTGGAGCGACTGAAAGGGGTGTCGGAGGAGGAGCGCACCGCCAGATTTGTGTGCGCCATAGCGGCGGTCCTTCCGGGAGGGAAGGAGCTTACCACCCGTGCCGCTGTCGAGGGCAGGATCGGCTGGGAGGAGAGAGGGGAGAACGGATTCGGCTACGACCCCATCTTTTATGTGCCGGAGTTTGACAGGACGACAGCGGAATTGACAGAAGAGGAGAAAAATCAGATCAGTCATCGTGGAAAAGCATTAAAGCTTATGAAAGAGGAACTGAGAAAACATGAAAATATTGGTTGTGAGTGATACGCACAGGAAAAATGAGAATTATTTCAAGGTGGTCGAGCTGCATCGGCCCGATATGGTGATCCATTGCGGCGACGCCGAAGGAAGCGAGTATGCTCTCACGCAGGCGGCGGGGTGCCCTGTGAAGATCGTGCTGGGGAACAACGATTTTTTCTCGGATCTTCCGAGGGAGGAGGAATTTTGTATCGGAAGGTATCGCGTCTGGCTGACCCACGGGCACAACTACTATGTAGCTATGGGAACGGACACCATCAAGCGCGAGGCGGCGGCAAGGCGGATGGATATCGTGATGTTCGGGCACACCCACCGTCCGCTGATCGACACGGAGGGAGAGGTGATCGCCATCAATCCCGGCAGCCTGTCCTATCCCCGCCAGGAGGGGCGAAGACCCTCCTACATAATCATGGAGATGGATTCCACGGAGCAGCTTCATTTTAAACTCATGTACCTGTGAAATTTCAACCGCAGGTGTGTAAATTTTAACCGCTGATGCCTATAAGATTTCAACCACAGGTGCTTGAGAAAGGAGCTTGACACAATCAGACAGTGTAGTATATAATTTCATTTGTGCTGTAGGAAAGCAATTTACGGGGTGTGGCTCAGCTTGGCTAGAGCGCCTGGTTTGGGACCAGGAGGCCGCAGGTTCGAATCCTGTCACCCCGATTGTTCAGATGGATTCAAAAACTAGATGGCCTCAAGGTTCAGAGGCATCAAGATTCAGAGAGGCTTCAAGGTACAGGTGGATTTAAGGTTTAGATGGCCTTAAGATTCAAGAGGTTCCAAGATTCAAAAGGCCTTAAGATTCAGAGGCTTCAAGGTTCAAGAAGTCTCAAGGTTTAATGGCTTCAAAATTCAGGCAGATTGAAAGTTCAGATCGTTTCAGGAGATGAGAGAATGACCGCTTTCCGGGTTCGGGGAACGGTCATTTGTCTATGGCTTTGCTTGTGAAGGGCGATCGTCGGACAGGAGGTTTTAAAACATGGAAGACACACAGAAGGTACAACTGTTTGAGCACACCCCTATTCCCAATGCGGTGATGAAGCTGGCGGTGCCCACCATCGTCAGTTCCCTTGTGATGGTGATTTACAATCTGGCGGACACCTACTTTGTGGGGATGCTCAACGATCCGATACAGAATGCGGCGGTGACCCTGGCGGCGCCGGTGCTTCTGGCGTTCAACGCAGTCAATAACCTGTTCGGCGTGGGCGCATCCAGCATGATGAGCCGGGCGCTTGGAAGAAAGGATCATGAGACGGTGTACGGAAGCTCCGCCCTGGGATTTTACTGCGCGCTGTTCTCCGCCGCGCTGTTTTCCTTTTTTTACACGATCTTTCACACGCCGTTTCTGCGTGTCCTGGGCGCCGACAGCACGACGGCGGAGGCCACGGGCGCCTATCTGATGTGGACGGTCTCCTTTGGCGCCGTTCCCTCGATTTTGAATGTGGTGCTGGCCTATCTGGTGCGGAGCGAGGGATCCTCTCTTCACGCCAGCATCGGTACGATGAGCGGCTGTCTGCTCAACATCCTCCTGGATCCGGTATTTATCCTTCCCTGGGGGCTGGGCATGGGAGCCGCGGGAGCGGGTCTGGCGACGTTTCTCTCCAACAGTGTGGCCTGCGTGTATTTCTTTGTGCTTCTGTTTGTCCGGCGCGGAAAGACCTATGTCTGTATTCATCCCGCCAGGCTCAGATTTCAGAAGGACATCGTCGCGGGGATCTGTGCGGTGGGGATTCCCGCGGCCATTCAGAATCTTTTGAATGTGACCGGAATGACCGTGCTGAACAACTTTACGTCCGCCTACGGGTCGGACGCCGTGGCGGCGATGGGGATCGCCCAGAAGGTGAACATGGTGCCGGTGCAGATCGCCCTCGGCTTCTCCCAGGGCATTATGCCGCTGGTGGGGTACAGCTACGCGGCCGGCAACGCGGAACGCTTCCGGAAAACGATCCTCTACGCGGGGAAGATCATCCTGGCGTTTATGGCGGTGGTCACGGTGGGATATTATATCGGAGCGGGCTGGCTGTCCGCCCTGTTTATGGAAAATCCAAGCGTCGTCGCCTACGGCACCAGATTCCTGAGAGGGCTCTGTCTCGCGATGCCGTTTCTCTGCATGGATTTCCTGGGGGTCGGCGTGTTCCAGTCGTGCGGGCTGGGCAGGAACGCTCTGCTCTTTGCGATCCTCAGAAAAATCGTCCTGGAGATTCCGGCGCTGTTTGTGTTAAATGCGCTTTTCCCGCTGTACGGGCTCGCCTATGCACAGTTTACGGCGGAGGTCGTCCTGGCCGTCGCCGCAGTCGTCGTGCTGCGGCGGCTGATCCGGAGGCTTTAGCCAGGGTGTCCCTTGTCTCAGGGAACCGTTTGTGATAAAATTCAGGTAGACGTCAGAGAACGGACGGATATCGGAAGGGTGGTACAGGCCGTGAAGAACAGAAGATCCCTAAAAACAGCAGCCGTCGTCCTGGCGGTGTTCTGCGCAGTGAGCGCGGCGGTTTTCCCCGTGCGCGCGCAGGAGCCGCAGGAGGATATCTTCACAGAGGAGGAGAGAGCCTACATTGAAAAGGGCGAGACTCTGAAGGTCGGCTATGTCAACGACCGCCGGCCCATATCCTTTCAGGGGAAAGACGGGGAGCTTGCGGGGATATCCAGATATCTGTTTGACCGGATCGCGGAGATCAGCGGACTGAAATTTGATTATGTGGAGCTGCCGGGCGGCGATATCACCTACGATTATCTGATGGAGGAGAAGTTTGACCTGGTCACCGGAGTGGAGTACAATCAGGAAAATCACGCGGCCAGGGGAATCCTGCTCAGCAACCCGTACCTGTCCAGCCGGAAGGTGATCGTGGCAAAGGAAGGGCTGGTTTTTGACCCGGACGCCGATTTTACGGTGGCTATCTCCACCGGCTCCCAGACCATCCGGAAGGTGATCAACCGGCATTATCCCAATTTTAAGCTGGTGGATTACCCCTCCATGGAAGCCTGTCTGGACGCGGTGAGAAGCGGGGAGGCGGATCTTTTGATCCAGAACCAGTATGTGGTGGAGTATTGGCTCTATAAGCCCATCTACAACAAACTGATGGCTTTTCCCGTTCTGGAGATGAATGATCAGCTGTGTTTTTCGGCGGTGGTGCCGCTTCAGGAGACGGAGGATGAGGACTACAGGGAGAGAGAGCTGCAGATCTCCATTATCGACAAAGCCATCGACCATATGTCGGACAGAGAGGTGGCGGGCTACGTCGTCACCGCGACGCTGGAGAACATGTATGAGTACACGATCTTCGATTTTATGTACCAGTACCGCTATACGCTCATCCTGCTGGGACTGGCGGTGATCCTGATCTGCGTGCTGTTATATGTGGCGCTGCACGCCCGTATTCGTTCCATCAACGCCAGGGCGGACGCCAAGGCCAAGGGCGATTTTCTCTCCGCTATGAGTCATGAGATCCGCACGCCGCTCAACGGGTTGATCAGCTTAAATTACCTGATGTCGCAGAATGTGGACGACAGGGAACGGATATCGGATTATCTGAAGCAGTCGTCCGCTATGGCGCAGTACCTTCTCTCGCTGATGAATAATATTCTGGATATGTCAAAGCTGCAGGAGGGAGAGCTTGTGCTGGAGCGGGATCCGTTCGATCTGTCGCTGCTTTTGGAGACGGTGGATTCGGCGGAAAAAAGAAGTATGGAGGAGCTGGGGATTGGCCTTCGGACGGATGTGGAGCTGACCGAGCCGAGGCTTCTCGGCGATGCCGTCCGGATCCAGCAGGTGCTTCTCAATCTGCTGGACAATGCCTGCAAATACACGGACAGGGGAGGCTGCGTGCTGATAAGGGCAAGGCAGACCAAGACCTCGGAGGGGAAAATTCTGACAGAGATACAGGTGGCGGACAACGGGCGCGGTATGAGCGAAGAATTTCAGAAAAAGATATTTGCGCCTTTCACCCAGGAGCGGGAGACGGTTTCCCAGGGAAATCAGGGAACCGGTCTCGGCCTGTCGATCTGTGCGCTTTTGGCAGAACGCATGGGCGGGGATCTGCGCGTGGAGAGCAGGCTGGAGCAAGGGAGCCGGTTCACCTTCACCTTTTTGGCCGACAGGGCGGAGCCGGACGCTTTCGAGGATGGGACGAAGCGGCAGAGGGCTGCGGACGCCTCCCCCACTGGACAGCGCATCCTGATCGCGGAGGACAATGAGCTGAACGGACAGATCCTGGCCGAGCTGCTGGAGGGGGAAGGGTTTGAAGTCCTGCACGTGGAGAACGGCAAAAAGGCCCTGGAGGTCTTTCAAAATTCCGAGATAGGGGAGTTTGGCGTCATTCTGATGGATCTTCTGATGCCGGAGATGAACGGGTTTGAGGCCACCCAGGCGATCCGTGCGCTGGATCGTCCGGACGCCTGCACGGTGAAAATATTTGCAAGCACCGCCAATACGTTCCAGGAGGACAGGGATCGGGCCTTCCAGAGCGGGATGGACGACTTTATCGCCAAGCCCATCAATATCCGAGAGTTGTTGAAAAAGCTGCGTTTTTAAACGAAAATGGATTATGGAAGGGGCGTGATCTGCGGTTGGAGTAAAGATATTGTCAGTTGATAAAAAATAAATAAAAAGAGTATTGGTTCCTTGAGGTATAATGATTTTAA
>CANRLX010000105.1 GCA_947631615.1 uncultured Acetatifactor sp. | reverse complement strand
CATAAAACAGCCAGCAGTTCCCTGCTGGCTGAGAAAACTTATTCTTTTTCACTGTCTGCTTGACGGGGCGCGGTTCATTGCCGTCGGCTTTTTGTTGTTGAGGCTATTTCTTCTTGCTGTCCAGGAGGGCCTGGATATAGGCATCCGCAAGTGCTTTGTCCTTCTCGCTCAGTTGCTCCCATCGGATCAGATGGGCCTTTTGCTCTTGAGAGACAGAGAAAGGATTTTCCTCATCAGAGAAGAACTGCTCCAATGTGATACCAAATCCGTCGCATATGCGGCAGAGAGTGGGTACAGCGGGGCAGTATGTCTTACGCAGGAGGGTGTTCAGTGTAGAGTAGGTAATCCCGCTTTCCTTGGCAAGCCGGTAGTAAGACCAGGAGCGCACCTGGCAAAGCTGTTTGATCCGCTTGATCACATCTGGTTCCTGCATACAGGCTGCCCTCCGTCATTATGGTACATCTATTGTACCCAAGAGGACGGAATTACGTTAGAGTTGATATTACGTCATAATTTTGATTGACTTTATAACGGTATTACGTTATATTGATTAAAGTAAAGCGGTCATCTACCGGTACAGCCGAGAACATGGCCAAGGATTATACAGGAAGAGGGGATAGACGTGACGACGATTCGATGCAGAAGATGCAGAGAGGTAATAGAGGTCCCAGAAGGGAAAAATGTTGTGGTCTGTAATATCTGCAAGGATATGCAGGTACCTGCCCTAGCAGAGGGGAGTGAGATATGGAAGCGGCGATTAGCTGCACTGATCCCATCAAAAGAAAAAAGCCAACAAGTTGCGTTGGCGCAAAGGCGTTATGCTGAACGTCAAAAGGTTGTTGCGCCATTGGCTGGGCACTTGGCAGCAAAATGCCATATTGTCGGGTTGAAATCGGATAAGACTGTTTTGGCGTCAGGGCTTAATGATTATGGACAGTGCAATATCTCTGACTGGAAGGACATTGTTGCCATCGCTACTGGTAACCGTCATACGGTTGGGTTGCGGGCAGATGGCAAAGTTGTTGCAACAGGAAACAACGAAGATGGTCAATGTGATGTTTCTGCTTGGTCTGACGTTGTTGCCATCGCTGCTGGTAACCGTCATACGGTTGGTTTACGATCAGATGGGACAGTGGTTGCAGTTGGTAATAATATGTGTTGTCAATGCGATGTTGCAGACTGGAAGAATATTATTGCTATTGCATCCGGATCAAATCATACAGTGGGACTTCAGTCAAATGGAATGGTTGTTGCGACAGGTGAAAATTGTAACTGCCAATGTGACGTTTTTTGGTGGCAGGATATTATATCCATTGATGCCGGTGGAGATATAACAGCTGGATTAAGAATAGATGGCAAAGTTGCTGTTACAGGGGACGCTGACATGGATGAGGAGAATGTGGATGAGGCGTGTAACGTATCCAATTGGCGAGGGATCACTTCGATTGTGGTCGGAGGTGGCCATCTTGTTGGCCTAAAGCAGGACGGTACGGTTGCGGATTACTATGGAGAAGCTGATGAAGTTGACGTATCCAATTGGCGGGACATAATTGCTATAGCAGCAACTGGCGGGCATACAGTTGGACTGAAGAAAGATGGTACTGTCCTTGCGACTGGGGCCAATTATTCTGGAGAATGTGATGTTTCTGCTTGGAAAAATATTGTAGCAATTGCTGCGTCTAATGGGTATACCTTTAATAGGTATACTCTTGGCTTGCGCTCAGATGGAACGGTTGTAACTGCGGGTAAACTACCGGAGTCAGCGAAGCTGTCAGATTGGAAGCTCTTTGATGATGTCAGCGCTGTTAAGCAGAACGAAGCGAAGGAGAAGTCTCCGGAACAACAGAAATGGGAAGCGACTTACAAGGACTATTGTAAACGCAGGATTCTTGTTAAGGATTGCATCGTAGCAAATCAGATTATAGTTGGCTTATCATCAGACGGTACAGTCTTGGCAATAGGACCCAACAAAGAGGGACAATGCAATGTTTCGCGCTGGCGGAATATAAGTGCTATAGCGACCAGCGGTTTTCATACGGTGGGGCTGAAATACGATGGGACTGTAGTTGCGACAGGCGAAAATAAAGATTTTTCCGGCCACTTTGTAGGTCAGTGCGATGTATCCGAGTGGCAAGATATCGTGGCTGTCGGCACGGGCAGAAGCCACACAGTTGGCTTGAAAAAAGACGGAACAGTTGTTGCAACAGGGGATAACAGTGATAATCAGTGTAAGGTGTTCCGCTGGAGAGACATTTCAGCCATTTATGTAAAGGATGATAGGACGATCGGCCTGAAACGTGACGGAACAGTTGTTGCGACTGGTGATAACAGAGCGGGAGCCTGCGATGTCTCAGCATGGCGAGATATTAGGGATATTGCGTTAGGCAACAACCATACAGTCGGGTTACGTTCAGACGGAACGGTTGTAGCTACGGGAAACAATGAATATGGACAGTGTAACACATTCGACTGGTCACATATCGTTGCTATCAGCGCAGGCGAAACATGCACAGCGGGTTTGCGTTCGGATGGTACGGTTGTTGCAACAGGGGACAATGATGCAGGTCAGTGTAACGTCTCCAATTGGAAAGATATTGTAGCTATATCTGTCGGGTGGCCTCACACAGTGGGACTGCGGTCAGATGGCACAGTGGTGACCACGGGATGGTATGATACTACCCGTTGGCGTGACATTGTTTTGGCGATTTCAACGCCTTATGATTATCTCGTCGGGTTGAAAAAGGACGGGACAGTGGAAATGGCGCCGGAGAATAAGAAGCAATTACGATGGAGACTGTATTCTGATATTGATGCCATTGAGAAAGAGCGTCAACAGGCTAAAGAAGGCGTCAAAAGCAATGAAACAAAAAAATCAAAGGGCTTATTCTCAGGCTTATGGAGGAAATAGTATTCAATCTACAAAATAAATGATAGAGAGGAATAAAGAAATGGGAAAAACAGAGCTTGATTATGAAAAGTATCATGACAAGGTAATGGAATCCATTGAAAAACTGAGCGCCAGTATAAATAGCCGGCCAGCAATACCAGAGTGGAAGATACTGGCCAGCGAAATTGACCGTGTCAGTAAGATCGTTGCGGGCACAGAGGCAAAAATGAAAGCTCTTATGCAAGAGGGACAACATGACAAGATGTTGGAATTCTGGAACAATACAGTTGGCTACCGTCAAGACAGGTTCTACGCAGAAATAGAATCAAAGTATAACGACCTCTCAGACAGTGACAAGGCGGAGATCCAACAGAAATATGATGAGTACACTGAATTGCGGGAGAACTTTGAAGACACTTGCAGACTGTATGAGAACAGAATGAAGGGTATGCGCAGGGAAGGAAAAAGGACTTGGCTCATAGTCGGCCCTATCTTTACTGTCGTCATGGTAGTTATAATCAAAGTTGTTGGCTGGGACAACTGGTTTAC
Source organism: uncultured Acetatifactor sp. (assembly GCA_947631615.1). Taxonomy (GTDB): domain Bacteria; phylum Bacillota; class Clostridia; order Lachnospirales; family Lachnospiraceae; genus Acetatifactor. The sequence goes on along the minus strand of CANRLX010000105.1, from coordinate 6,330 downwards.
GCACTTATTGGCGTTGGTAGCTCTGGCTGGCACAGTAGAGGCAGTATGTGGGTTAATATCTGATAAACTCCATGTAAACGGCATCTTACACTGGGGCGTTTCTATTTTTGGAAGCGCGTTGGGAGCATTCGTGTGGATGCTCTTGCTTGGGATGCCGCATATTACGTTCTGGATCGGTGTAGGGTTGTTTATTTGGGCTTATGTCGCCTATGATATCGGCTCGGGTACTTTCACGATGGTGTCATGAGAATCGCAAGGGGGACAGAGGGATGGCGTTGATAACTTGTATTGAGTGCGGAAAGCAGTTTTCGGATCGTGCAAATGCTTGTCCGAACTGTGGATGCCCTACAGAAGTGATTTTAGAAACGCTTCATGGGCAAGGAAACTCCACGGAAGCAGAGAAAATCATAGCTGAATATGACATCTTAGGAAAGAGTTTTAAGGTAACGGAAAAACTGGATAAAGGTCTCAGGATGAGCAAGGCCATCTTGGATGTGCCCAGTGTATTCGCACCACAGATCGAAAAAGATTATAATGCCTTTGGTTCAATCGATAAGGTATTGGAACTTATGCCGGATCGGTTGGCAGACACGGTTGATCTGGAAGCTGACCTTGCCGTGAAGATGCTGGTAGATGCGGGAGTATACGAATTCGACAAAGAGCGTTTCTGTGCAAAATATAAAAACATATTTGACGCATCTGGAGTATTCGAGCCGATCGTTGACAAGTATCTGGAGATCTTGGATATGGAGGAGGCCGTCAACGAGTATCACGACTATATTGCTGAATCTCGTAAGAATGCGTGGTCCGGCGGCGGCTTTGGTATCGGTGGCGCAATTAAAGGGCATATCAAGGCACAATTACTGAACTATGGTAATGCCTTTTTGCACTCAATTCCTGATAGCGGGAGACGTTCAAGGGATGAAGATAAGATTCGCAGAATGAAGGCACAACTTTACAAAGACCCGGAAACACTGAAAGCTGTTACCGATGGCTTTTGCCGTATCATCAGTAGCATCTTGTTGGCCGCCCTTCATGAAATGGACCAGGCTGGCGTGGTCACGGCACCAGAACTAGATGTCAATAGGTCAAACAGCCTCATAAATAATGTAATACACAGCGAGGACCTCGAGTTAGAGCAGCAGATCAATATTTGCAGACAGGCGTTTGAAGCCAACCCCCTAAATGATACAGTTATTCTGGTATCTTTATATTGGGAACTTGACGAAAATGGGGAAGTAGAAAGATTCGCTAAGGATTATGGACTATATGATACATATTTCGCCCAAAAGCAGTCGCTTATAAAAAAGAAATATGCAGAAGAAATCAGGGAATTGGAAGATAATGAACACAATCATTCCAATGAAGCATTCTGTAATAAGATTGATTTATGTGGTGAACTTGCAGCTGAAGGGTTGGATGTGAGCGAGTATGTTACAAAGGCTGTGAAGGGCCGTGCTTGGCGTGATGTCTCTATTGAGGACGTATATGTTTTGACGGATGTTCTGTGCAAATATGGTCGTTTTCTGGGGGAAGACTTGGTAGAATGGTCAGTCACACGCATACTTGATGCACTTAATAAGAAAGTTTGATACAGTAATAAGTAGGGGCTGGCATGTGCCAGCCCTGTTTTTTTTATGTGATGCCGACACGATCTCTGATATACTGCACGACGCATTGTTTGGGCACGCGCCAAACGTGACCTTGCTGGTAGCCCTTGAGCTCACCGCTGTGCAAAAGTTCGTATACGCGGCCGCGGCTTATGTGCAGCATCCGCTGTACGGTTTCGACATCCAGAAGGTCGTCGAAGCTTTCAAACATGAGCCGTCTCCTTAGCAATGCACATTGATTTCTCGTAGTTTTCATGGATTGGGCAGGCGCGTTTGTTGGGACACCTGTAGCATTTGCAGGGGTCATTTTTTGGGGAACGGTTCTTTCCTTGGGGGCGGAACGCCCTGGCATTATCAAGCTGCTTTATGATAGCCAATTCTGATCGTCCGTGTTCCCATGCGATTTGCGAAATGTCGATACCCTTATAATAGGCTTCTTCTACCTGCCTTCGCTCTTCATCTGTCCACCGTTCACCCATACGATCCAGACCCACGCCGGATTGCCTCATGGCAATAATATCATCAATGTTCATATAAATACCTCCTATAATTTATATTAATACTATGTTAGTTCGCTTAAGTAAAAAGGAGTAATAGAAAGGCAATATAAAACCACGTAAGATCTTCATAAGGATAATAATAGGGTTGGCCCTTCTCGGAGCCAGCCCTATTATCAGTTATTGCACATTTCCTGTATGAACCTATTAACTTTTGCCTCGGGTATCTTCCATGTGCCCAGTTTGAATGCTTTGATCCTGCCGGATTGCAGCAGCTTGTAGGCTGTGGTAGGGGATATGAACAGGCGATCGCAGAGCTGTTCTATCGACAAAAGTTCCTCCTGATTGTCTTGCGGAAGCATACAGCATCATCTCCTATCTTGTGTTGGGTGTTTATTTACATGTTTCTATCGAAGTATTTTATAAATCAAAAACGAAAAGAAGATACAGAGAGCAGGATGCGGAGAATGGATGTCGTCTTTTGACAGTCGTTGATAATAAAAAACAAACTAACAATATGGTAATGGCAGGACGGTGTTCCTGCCTCGCATTATTTTGTTTATATTAATAGCTAATATGCTTCTGTTGGTAAAGATTAATAAAGAATATAAACATACTGATAATGAATCAGTTTTATTATCATATCTTATCAATCAATATTAAGGAGGAATTGATATGAAAGATGCTATGTTGCTTGTTGTAGAGAGACCACATCAGGGGGATATGGTCGTGGACAACGTCGTGAAGTATATGGTTGGATCGCCCTTTGCAGATAAGGACGAGATCATAGCCAATGGCATACGAACGGACAGTGTTCCACACATGATCGAAGACTTTTACTCAGTGCAGGGCGCGGCGGATATGGAACACCATAGGCGTCTGTTTCACTTTGTCCTCACGACTAGGACGTCACGGGTGATGGATGAGATCGTGGAGGACGGGGCGGAAGCGCTTCTGGATTATTGTGCCGCTTTAGGTCATCAAGTGTTGCTGGTGCCCCACTATGGGAGTGAGAAGGACTGTTTAAACCACCACTGGCATGCGGCCGTGAACCCCATAAACAGCGTGACAGGGCAGCGAATGCTGGATAAGTATGAGACCTTCAGCGCGATCACGGAATATCTGAATCAACACACGCGCTCGTCCTGGTCCTGGAAGATCAAGAAGGCATCTGCGTAAAGTTTGATTTTGATATATACATATCAGTAATGATTGACTTCTTTTATCAGCTGTCGATTATATTCAACACAAAAAATCTTATTAGGAGGTATTTTCTAATGAACAAACTCAAATTACTCATTGCAGGGACTCCCGGCAGAGGTACATCGACCATATGGGACGACGCTTTCTACGTAGCAGATTCTCCTTATGCGGATAAGGGTGGGATCATGAGCTATGGCGTGCGGGCCGCTAACAGCAAAACGATAGTGGATGATTTTCATGCACTCCGTGATTCTACAGAGCCGGATGATACGCTCATGAAGGTGTTCCATTTCGTGTTGCTTGCCGAGCAGACGGAGGACATGGATCAGACTTTGATGCAAGGTGCGCTTGCGCTGCTCAATTGGTTCAGCAGCCGCGGGCATCAGATCCTTCTGGTGCCGCATGACGGCGGAACGAATTGTGGTGTTGGGCGGCATTGGCATGCTCTGATCAATCCGTACTCCGCGACAGGTCAGCGCTTTTCGGATAGGAAAGAAGACTACAACAAACTTCTGAACTATCTCAATCAGGATACCGGCATGAGTTGGTCGCTGGGGTTCTCTGAGGTCAAGCGGGGTACGAATCCCTTTACCGAAGTTTACGATCCTAATGGTATATAGTTTTTTGCCAGTGTAGGAGGATATAATATGAATAACTTTCGCTTGATTATCAACGGTGAAATGGAAGAGTATAAAACCATTGTAAATGATGCGGTCTATTGTACTGTCAACTCGCCTTTTGCAGATCAAAGATATATTAATGGGCATTATATTGACTCGAAGGAGAGCGGTCGGATTATCGAGGAATTCAATCGGTATCGAAGTAAAACAGATGCAGCACCGCTCATGAGTGCGTATCATTTTGTCTTGATTGATCAGTCAGGAAATATGAATGAGATGCTGAATGATTTGGCAAGAAGCATTATGGGATATTTTCAGGCTGAAGATTTTCAAGCATTGATGGTTCCGCATAAAGGTGGAACGAATCTGGACGTAGGTGTCCATTGGCATTTTATTATAAATCCTGTGAATGTGGTGATGGGGACGGAAATATATCATGTGGCAGAGTTTTACGAGAAGATAGTGTCTTATATCAATTCGATTTATTTGATCAATTTGACCTGTAAGTACAAATGCAGAAGCTGCTTCGTTCCGCAAACGGATAACCCCTTTGTCGAAGTCTACGATCTCAACGATATATTATAATGATAACAGGGGGCGGCCCATAAGGACTGCCCCCTGAATCTTTATAATATGAAGGAGAGAAAGAACAATGGCAGCAAACGTAGAAACGATGTTTTACACCCGGGAGAAACCCTGGCACGGCCTTGGTACTTATGTGTCAGAGGCTCCCACCTCAGCAGACGCCCTGGAGCTTGCCGGCCTGGACTGGCAGGTGGTGCAGAAGGACCTGCTCACGACAGACGGCTTCCCCGTGGAGGGGTTCAAGGCCAATGTGCGCCAGAGCGACGATCAGGTGCTTGGTGTGGTGACGAATCGCTACAAGGTCGTGCAGAATCAGGATGCCTTTGCCTTCACGGATGCCCTGCTGGGCGAGGGTGTGCGTTATGAGACCGCGGGTTCTTTGCAGAATGGCAGGCGCATCTGGATCCTTGCCAAGCTCCCCCAGCGGTATATCATCAGCGGCGACGAGATCACGCCCTATCTGGTCTTCATGAACAGCCACGACGGCACCGGCGCCATCAAGGCGGCCATGACCCCCATTCGGGTGGTGTGTCAGAACACCCTGAACCTGGCCCTGGCTACTGCCAAGCGCAGCTGGTCGGTAAACCATGTGGGCGATATCGAGGGCAAGCTGGAGGACGCCAAGGACACGCTGCTCTATGCGGGGCAGTACATGACTGAGTTGGGAAAAGAGATCGACGTACTGAGCCGGAAGCGGCTTACAGATCGTCAGGTGTATGAGTACATCGACGCCCTGTTCCCTGCGGAGGAAAGCATGACGGCGGCACAGCGCAAAAACCTCCTTCGCCTGAAGGATGATGTGCGCATGCGTTATTTCGATGCCCCCGATCTGCGGGATATGGGCAAGACGGCTTACCGCTTCATCAACGCTGTTTCCGACTTCGCCACCCATGCCAAGCCCATCCGGGAGCGGAAAAACTATCGGGAGAGCCTGTTTGCCCGCACCGTGGATGGCAACGCCATGATCGACAAGGCCTATCAGATGATGCAGGCGGCCTGAGATGTATACCAAGAAATCGACTGTGGGGCTGTCGGAGAGGCAGTGGCTTCAGCTGCGGAAAACAGGCATCGGCGGCTCAGATGCAGGAGCGGTATGCGGCTTCAACCCCTATGCCTCCCCAATGGCGGTGTTCCAGGACAAGATATCCAACACTGTTGAAGATCAGGACAACGAGGCCATGCGGCAGGGGCGCGATCTGGAAGAATACGTGGCGCGGCGCTTCATGGAGGCCACGGGGCTGAAAGTGCGCCGCTCCAACTGTATGTACCGCTCGGTGGAGTACCCCTGGATGATCGCCGATGTGGACCGGCTGATCGTGGGCGAGGATGCGGGGCTGGAGTGCAAGACGGCCTCGGCCTACAGCGCGGATAAGTGGAAGAATGGCGAGATACCCGCCCATTATCTCATCCAGTGCTACCACTACATGGCTGTGACAGGCAAACGTGCCTGGTACATCGCCGTGGTGATCCTGGGGAAGGAGTTCAAGTACGCCAAAATTGAGTGGGAGGACGAGATCATCCAGAACCTTATCAAGATCGAGGACGAGTTCTGGAACGGGCATATCGTTCCGCGCATCATGCCCGAGCCGGACGGTTCCAAAACATGCGACGAGGTGCTGGAACACTACTTCCACGCCGTACGGAAAGGGTCAGAGATCCCCCTTGTGGGCTTCGACGACCAGCTTCGGCGGCGGGAGGAATTGAAAACGCTCATTGATCGGATGGAGAGGGAGAAGTCCCAGATCGACCAGCGGATCAAGCTATATATGAAGGACAGCGAGAGCGCCGCCAATGAGCATTACAGGGTGACGTGGG
>CANRLX010000104.1 GCA_947631615.1 uncultured Acetatifactor sp. | reverse complement strand
TCTGAAAGGAAGCATCGATGCGGCAAAAAGGGCGGGCATACCGGACGAAAACATTCTTCTCGACCCCGGCATAGGATTTGGAAAGACCTATGAGGACAATCTGGCGGTGCTTCGGCATCTGGAGGAGCTTGGTCGGCTGGGGTATCCGGTCCTTCTCGGCTGCAGCCGCAAATCGGTGATCGGTCTGACGCTGGAGCTTCCGGTGGAAGAGCGGCTGGAGGGGACACTGGCGACCACGGTGCTCGCCGTGGTAAAGGGCTGTTTTTTTGTGCGCGTCCACGACGTGAAGGAAAACGTGCGGGCCATCCGGATGGCGGAGGCCATTCTTCGGGGCTGAGCCGGAGGCGGAGGGAAAAGACATGGAGACTATCTTTTTGGATGAAATACGAATCGAGGAGCTGGAGGTGTACGCCTACCACGGTGTGTATCCGGAGGAAAACGAGAAGGGGCAGCCTTTTTTTGTGAATCTCAGGCTCTTTACCCATACGGGGGAGGCGGGATGGCGGGACGAGCTTACCCTGTCCACCGATTACGGGGAGGTGTGCCGCTTCGTCACGGAGTGGATGCAGGGGCATGTCTTCCGGCTGATCGAGGCGGTGGCAGAGCAGCTGGCCAGGGCACTGCTGCTCCGCTATCCTCTGGTGGAGGAGCTGGAGCTTGAGATCCGCAAGCCCGAGGCACCCATCGGTCTCCCCTTTGGGTCGGTGGCTGTCCGCATAAGGCGCGGGTGGCACACGGCGTATCTCTCCGTGGGCTCCAACATGGGGGATCGCAGAAAATATATCGAAGACGCGCTCCGCGCGCTGCGTGGGGAGGAACACACGCGGGTGCAGGCGGTGTCGGAGCTTATCGTCACCGCTCCCTACGGCGGTGTAGAGCAGGAGGATTTTTTAAACGGGGCCGTAGGGATCCGCACGCTCCTTACTCCGACGGAACTTTTGGACTGGCTGCACACCGTTGAGGCGGCGGCCGGAAGGGAGCGGTCGGTGCGCTGGGGCCCCAGAACGCTGGATCTGGACATTTTGTTTTATGACAGGCTGGTGTATGAGGACGAGCGGCTGATCCTGCCCCATGCGGATCTGGAGAACCGATTTTTCGTGCTGAAGCCTCTCAGCGAGATCGCGCCGAATCTCCGCCATCCCCTTTTGGGGCGGACGGTGGAGCAGCTTCTGGCGGCAGTAGGCGACGAAGCGTAAAGGCCGCGCAGAGTCCGGTGAAGAGTCCAGTCAGGATGCCGCTCAAGAGCAGGAAGGGCAGATAGGACAGAACGCCGACGGTGGCGGTGAGAACGTATGCCGCCGCAAGCTGTCCTGCGTTGTGGCACAGAGCACCTACAATGCTGATCAGCGGAGGGAAGTGTCCCTGGAGCAGGAGGCGTGTGAGCGTCATGCCCAAAAGACAGAGGAGTCCGCCTGCAAGACTGTAGAGCAGGCTGACCGCCTGGCCGAAGAAAAGCGCGGAGAGAAGAATCCGCGTAAGAAGCACCAGGAGGGCATCCCGAGCGGAATAACGCATTAAAACAACAAGTGTTATTATATTGGCGAGCCCAAGCTTTACCCCGGGGATGGGAACCGGAGGAGGCAGTGCGCTCTCCGCCGCATAGACGGCCAGGGAGAGTGTGGCGAAGAGAGCCAGGGTGGTCAGTCTCCGTGTGGAAAAACGTCGCATGGAAATGCTCCTTTCTCAATAAAAAAGCACGGGGAAAAGCACACCGGTCAGTAGGTGACGGCGTCCGGAGCGGGCGCGTTCTCCTCCCGTATGCGGATCACCAGACGGTTGGGGAGACAGACGATGGGCAGGAGAGAGGTGCTGTGGAATCTCTGGCGGACGCAGAGCTTGTCCGGACAGCTGGCGGAGAGAATACCGATCTGCCCATTCTTTATCTGTACGGTGTTGCTGCGGTCTCCGTCGCCGGTGATGACAAAGGTGTAGGGTTCTCTGTCGGGGGACAGGGGGATGCTGTAGAGCAGTGTGCCGTCCTGGTAGATATCTGCCACAGGGGAAGCGGCCTCTGCGTCTGAAGCGGGTCCCTGCAGGCGGAGAAGGAGAAAGACGGTGCTGCCTGCCCCGATAAGCAGGATCAGGGCGGTCAGGATATAAGCGTTTTTTCGGTAAGAGGGCGGTCTGTCCATGAGGTGCGGATCCTTTCTCACATCGTGCGTTCTATCATCAGTATAGCAAAAGGACGGGCAAAAATGAAGAAGAATGTTTCAGTCGTTCAACGGTTGCGGGGAATTGTATTTTTGGCCCTGGGGGTGTGTCTGACTGCCGGCTGTGCGGCGTCGGGACGGGAGCCTGTGCGCTATGCGGGGACCGCTATGGGAACGGTCGTCAGCTGGCAGATCTATGCGGCGGAGGAGAACGGGGCGGCAGAGGCGGTGTCGGAGGAGATCTGCGCCGCCGTCGGGGATCTGGAGGCTGCCCTGTCGTGGAGAGACGATTCCTCCGAGCTGGCCGCCGTAAACAGGACGGCGGGGGATCCCGGGGGAGCGGTTCTGTCCCCTGCGCTCAAAAAGATCCTGGAGCGGTGTCTGGATGTCTCGGAAGCGTCGGAGGGAGCTTTTGATGTCACCATCGGCCAGGTGGTCAGGCTCTGGGATATCGACGGCTGGGCGGCGGGAGAGAAAAGCGGCGAGTATCAAATACCAAAGGAGCGGCAGATCAGAGAGCTTCTCGAGGATGCCGGCTACGAAAAGCTGTCCCTCTCCGGAAACCGTCTCTGCCTGCCCCAGGGAATGGCGCTGGATCTGGGGGCGGTCGGCAAGGGGGCGGCGCTGGATGAAATCCTGGCCCTTCTCGAGGAGAACGGACAAGTCTCCGGCGCTGTGGTCTCTCTGGGGGGAAGCGTGCTGACCTACGGGGAAAAGCCGGACGGCAGCGCGTGGAGCGTGGGGATCGCGGATCCTTTGGACCCTGACCGCATGATCGGGGCGCTCTCCCTCGACGGGCAGTGGTGCGTCTCCACCTCCGGAGATTATGAGCGGTACGTGGAGGTGGACGGGATCCGATACCATCATCTTTTGGATCCCGCCACCGGTTATCCGGCCGACAGCGGGGTTCGCAGCGTCACGGTCCTTGCCAGGGAGGGGGTCTTGAGCGACGCGCTCTCCACGGCGTGCTTTGTGCTCGGGGAAGAGAGAGGGCTTGCGCTGGTGGGGCAGTATGACGCGGAGGCGCTTTTTGTGGACGGTGAGGGAAAAATTGTTATGACGGATGGAATGGCACGTTATTTCCACTGATTTTCTTTACTTGTCCGATCCGCAAAATTGTAGTATGATAAAGTGGAATTTGAGGGACAGATAACCGGAAGTATAGCGTTGCGCCGGCGGGCGATGGAGGTTTACGTGGAGACAAACTCATATATATATATAAACGATAAGATTGTTGCCGAGGTGGATGAGAAGATGCCGCCGGAGGAGGAGCTGCAGGATTTGGCGGATTTTTTTAAGGTGTTCGGCGATCCGACCCGCCTGAAGATACTCTATGTGCTCCTTTGCGAGGAGATGTGCGTATACGATATCGCCAATTTGCTGGGAATGTCCCAATCCGCCATCTCCCACCAGCTTCGGGTGCTGAAGCAGATGGATCTGGTAAAGAACCGCAGGGAGGGCAAGACCATCTTCTATTCTCTGGCGGACTCCCACATCGTCACCATCCTGAGCCAGGGACTGGACCACATAGAGGAGTGATAAAAAAACGGCTGTCCTTATTGGGCAGCCGTTTGTGCACCTGTGAAATATTCGGAGTACCCCGCTCCCAGAGGGGAGTGATACAGGGTTCCGGGTTCGTTGTATTTGTGGAAATAGACGTATTGTGAGGTGAGGTTGATGTCGTTGTAGACACCGTCCGCCACCACCGTCTGACCGGTGCCGTCTGTGTACATGAAGCAGAGCTGCGGGTTGTTTCCGCTGGTCTGGTAATAGATATAGCCGTGCCCCACATTAAAGAAGTCGATCCGGTCGTTGGTCATTACCTCCACCGTATCCTGGGAGAGGGAATAGCGGCACAGGCGGTAGTTGTTGGCCACATCCAGGTAGTAGACATAGTCTCCATCCACGAGGGGATACCAGAGATTGCCCTCCCACACCACGCTGGAGGAATCGTTTGCCGTGTTGAGCGCGTAGAGATAGTGGTCGTTTTGCGTGCCGTTGTAATAGATGGTGCCATTGACGGCGCAGGCAGGATTGACGGCATAGTCCGCCAGCTGCACCTGATCGGTGCGGTCGATTTTGATTTTGTAGAAGACGGAGGTGTCTTTCCCCGCCAGCAGGTACAGATAGTTATCCACCAGTTGTCCGGTGATCACCACATCCCGCACGATGGAGATGGCGTGATCGCCGTTCAGCTCGCAGCGGTTGAAGGAGCGCGGTACGCGCACGCCTCCCAGTCCGGTCTCTCCGGAGACGCCGACCTGAAAATAGTAGAGGTATTTCCCTGCCGCCAGAATATTGCGGGTCTGGGCGGAATTGAGCTTGCGGATATTGTCTTCCGAAGGCGTCATGGCGTAGATGGAGTCGCCGTCGTAGGCGTTGGCAAAGTACACGGTTCCGTCGTATTCACAGAAGAAGCCGCCGTTATTCAGGTTTCCGCCGGTGTTTCCTACGGTTCCGGAGGGGTTCATTTCGACGCGCTGCCGCAGATAGGCGTATACTGTCGCCAGGGCCATAATCAGGAAGATGACCACAAGGACCAGGATGACTTTGATGGTGTTCAGGGTATTGTTTTTCTTGCGCATAGGGGTTCCCCCTTTCTATTGTTGTTCTTAGCTCTGATCTTTTCTGATCTTATCTTGGATATTATCATGGATCTTATTTTGGATCTTATTTTTGAATCTTCTTTGATCTTTTCTTTCGTTCTTATCTTAATTATACCGCTCTTTTTACTTGCGGGCAAGGAGGATTTGGTATAAGATGGGAGTGAGACAAAGCTTGCCGCTGATATTTTTCGTTGGGACGCGCTTTTGCTTTTGGTTTAGTTTTGGTTTAGTCAAAGTTTAGTTAAAGAGAAGTGCGGGGGATGCTTTCGCTCGAGGGAAAGTGCAAGGGTGCAGCGGTGAGCCCAGGAGCGGACAATGCGGCGGGCATAACAGAGGACGCGGTGGCGGGCACAGCGGAGGACGGGTGAAGGGGCGAGGGGCGAGGGACGCCGACAGCCGCCGACATTTCTGTCTGGACACGCTTTCGCTCGAAGGAAAACGCAGCGGACACATAAGGCTGCAAGGGACGCAGCCTAAGTGCCGGCGTTTTCCTACGGTCCATACAAAAACGTCGGCGTCTGCCGTCTGTAATCTGACCCTGAGGTAGAAGCCTGTGCCCCTAATCAAGTGTTACGGGGAATCGTCCGGACAGAGGAAGGTTGTCCACAGGGAAACGCAGCCGTTTGCCATTTATGGTTGACCTGGCGATCGGTTATGTTGTCCATGCTCCAAGTGCTACGGGTAATCGTCCGAATGGAGAGTGGTTGTCTATAGGGAAACGCAGCCATTTGTCGTCTATGATCTGACCTGTGCTGTGGGTAATCAGCCGGACAGTGGCAATGTTCCCCATGCGGACCGTAGAAAAACGTCGGCACTTGGCGAGGTAAAAGCTGCGACGCAGCTTTCGAGCCTAGTACCGTTACGTTTTTCTTCGAGCGGAAGCGTGTCTGCAGGGGAATATTGCCGCAGCCGGCGTCCCATTCCAGAGCGGTGCCCTATTCCAGCCGGCGTCCCATTTGAGCCAACCGCGCCCCATTCCCTACCCACAACCGGAACCATTACCTCCCAGAGCGGCATCCCATTCCCACTAACCGGCGCGCCGATGAAAACTACACGATAGAAAATAGAAATAGAAAGAGGAACCGAACCATGGATTTACTGGAACTGAGAAACCAACTGGACGAAATAGACGAGCAGATCGTGCGGCTGTATGAGAGACGCATGGACGTCTGCAGACATGTGGCGGAGTACAAGATCGACTCCGGCAAGAAAGTGTTTGACCGGCAGAGAGAACAGGAAAAGCTGACAAAAGTCCGCTCTTTGACCCACAACGATTTCAACGGCCAGGGCGTGACCGAGCTTTTCGAGCAGATCATGTCCATGAGCCGCAAGCTCCAGTACCAAATGCTGGAGGCCCACGGCAGCCAGGGGAAACTTCCCTTCATCGGCGTGGACGACCTGGAGACACACAGGGCGCGGGTCGTCTTTCAGGGGGCGGAGGGCGCATACTCACAGGCGGCGATGGTGAAATATTTTGGAGACGCGGTGAACAGCTTCCACGTGGATACCTTTCGAGACGCTATGAGCGCCATCGACGAGGGCAGTGCCGATTTTGCGGTGCTCCCCATTGAAAACTCCACTGCCGGCATTGTAAATGAGATCTATGACCTTCTGGTGGAATTTGAAAACTATATTGTCGGGGAACAGATCATAAAGATTGAGCACTGCCTGCTGGGGGTGCCGGGGGCGCAGATCCCCGATATCCGCACCGTCTATTCCCATCCCCAATCCCTGATGCAGAGCGCCAGATTCCTGGCGGACTACAGCTGGCAGCAGATCAGTATGCAGAACAACGCTTTTGCGGCGAAGAAGGTGGCAGAAGAGCAGGACAAGAGCCAGGCGGCCATTGCCAGTGAATACGCGGGGCAAGTGTACGGACTGGAGGTGCTGAAAAAGGGAGTCAACCATTCCGGCACTAACTCCACCCGTTTTATCATTGTGACCAACCAGAAGATCTTTCGCAAGGACGCGCGCAAGATCAGCATTTGCTTTGAGGTGGCCCACGAGAGCGGTTCCCTCTACCACATGCTGTCCCATTTTATTTACAACAATCTGAACATGACCAAAATCGAAAGCCGGCCCATCGAGGGGCGCAACTGGGAATATCGGTTCTTCGTGGACTTTGAGGGAAACCTGGCGGACAGCGCTGTGAAAAACGCTCTCAGAGGATTGAGAGACGAGGCGCGGAACATGAAGATCCTGGGAAATTATTGACAAAACTTTGACGTGATATTGATATGATATTGGTATGATGTTGGCATGATGTTGACAAGGCATTGACAGGATATTGGCAAGGTGTTGTCGAGATGTTGGCAGCATAGGGACAAAATATTGACGCGATATTGACATGGTACTGACGGGTATTGACAAAATTTGACCGTAATATGAGTGTAACAGGGCGTTGACAGGACATTCACAGGACATTGGCAGAACATTCATAGGACATTGACAGGTTATTCACAGAACATGGATAATAAGTAAATAGTATATCGCCAACATATCGGCGGCACGGAGAAGAAGAACCTGTGAGGGAAAGGATTGAGGACGGACATGAGAGAACAGGAGTTGATCGTATATCGGGATTTTGAGGAGGGGGAGCTTTTTCACGACTTTGCGTGGCTGATGGATCACTATGACGACGATTTCTATAATGAGGGGGATGTGCGCGCGCTGCTCTACGAGTGCATCCACAAGCTGATCGAGCTGGCGGGCACTTACGGATTTCACGGAAATTTATGGCATTGCTATCTGGCAAACCTTTTGGTAAACAATGAGAACAGCTATAGCTGCGGCTGTGAGATACGGGGGGAGATCGAGGGCAGCATCAACGATGCGGCGCTGCACGACATCGTAATTTTCAAGGAGTTTTATGACTATGATTTTACGCCTATGATGGAACGGCTGAACGTTCCGGAGTACGGGCTCATCACCCATTATGAAAGCAGCAAGAGGGAGAGCCAGGTGTACAATACCCGTATCTGCGCCCGCATCTGTGAGCTGGCGGAAAAATTCTGCGAGGACCACACGCCGGAGGAGATGAAGGCGACGCTCACACAGTTCTACAAGGAGTATGGCGTGGGAAAATTTGGGCTTCACAAATCCTTCCGCGTCACCCACGACGAGGACGGCGTCCATGTGGTGCCCATTCTGAATATTGCCCATGTGAAGCTGGACGATCTGGTGGGCTATGAGATCGCCAAGAAGAAACTGGTGGACAATACGGAGGCGTTTGTGAGCGGGAGAAAGGCAAACAACTGCCTGCTCTTCGGCGACGCGGGGACCGGCAAATCCTCCAGCATCAAGGCGATCGCCAACGAATACTATGACAGAGGGCTGCGTATTATTGAAATCTATAAGCACCAATTTCAGGATTTGAACGATGTGATCAGCCAGATTAAAAACCGCAACTATAAGTTTATCATTTACATGGATGATCTGAGCTTTGAGGAGTTTGAGATTGAATATAAATATCTGAAGGCGGTGATCGAGGGGGGACTGGAGCGGAAGCCGGAGAATATCCTGATCTACGCCACCTCCAACCGACGCCATCTGATTCGGGAGAATTACAGCGACAAAGAAAAGATACGGGAGGATATGCACACCAGTGACACCGTGCAGGAAAAGCTGTCTCTGGTGTACCGCTTCGGCGTTACCATCTACTTTGGGGCGCCGGATAAAAAGCAGTTTCGGGAGATCGTAAAGGTGCTGGCGGACCGAAACGGCATTGAAATGCCGCAGGAGGAGCTTTTCCTCGCGGCAAATCAGTGGGAGCTTGCCCACGGCGGGCTGTCCGGCAGGAGCGCGCAGCAGTTTATCGACTATCTTTTGGGGAAGGAAAAATAAGGCTGGGATCGTGGAAGGGAGGCGTAAGGAATTTGGCGGTGAAAACCTTTGCGGCAATCGATATCGGAAGCTTTGAATTGTCCATGAAGATCTTTGAGTTTTCCGGCAAAAACCATATGAAGGAGATCGATTTTCTGACGCAGCGCATCGCGCTGGGAAGCGATACCTATGCGGACGGTAAGATCAGCAACGAGAAGATGGATGAGCTCTGCAGGGCGCTGAAACGATTCTCCTCCGTCATGAAGTCCTACAAGGTAGAGGCATATCAGGCCTACGGGACCAGCGCGGTTCGGGAGACGGAAAATTTCATTATCGTTCAGGATAAGATCGCGCAGCGCACGGGAATCCGTGTGGATATCTTAAGCAACTCGGAGCAGCGCTTCCTGGCGTACAAGTCCGTGGCCTCGCGGGGAGAGGAATTTCGGCGTATCATTGAGGAAAAGACCGCTATCGTGGATATTGGAGGCGGCAGTATACAGCTTTCCCTGTTTGACAATGACACGCTGGTGTCCACCCAGAATCTGCGTCTGGGCGTTCTGCGCCTGCAGGAGATCCTGAATCATCTGAACGTGGGACCCCAGGAGAGGGAGAAGCTGATAGAAGAGCTTGCCTCCTCCCAGCTTGCCACCTACAAAAAGCTATATCTCAAGGACGGCGGCATCAAGAATATCATCGTGGTGGACGATTATATGTCGCCGTGGCTTGTGCGACAGAACCGCGGGGACAATAAAAAGTCCATGATCGGCCTTGAGCAGTTTGAGAGGCAACTGGAGCTTTTGAAGGAGGGAAACTCCATGCAGGTGGCCAGGACACAGGACATTCCGGAGGAGAAGGTGCCGCTTACCTTTATCAGCGCGGTGCTGGTCAAACGCATCGCTCAGATGATGGAGGCGTCCAAGCTGTGGGTGCCGGGCGTCGCCCTGTGCGATGGCATTGCTTACGAGTATGCGGAGAAGAACAAGCTGTTAAAGGGAGAGCACGATTTCGAGAAGGACATCGCGGCCTGCGCGCTCAATATCAGCAAGCGCTACATGGGCAGCAGAAAGCGCGCGGAGACCCTGGGGAAGATCACGGCGACCATTTTTGACAGCATGAAAAAGATCCACGGCCTGGGCCGGAGGGAGCGGCTCTATCTGGAGATCGCCACGATCCTGCACGACTGCGGGAAATATGTGAGCATGACCAACATCGGGGAGAACTCCTACGGCATCATTATGGCGACGGAAATCATCGGCCTGTCCCATGTGGAACGAAAGATCATAGCCAATGTGGTGCGCTTTAACCACAGCCCCTTCATCTATTACGGGCAGCAGAAAAATCAGGACCCGGGATTAGAGCGGGAGGATTATCTCACGGTAGCTAAGCTGACCGCCATTTTGAGGCTGGCCAACAGTCTGG
>CANRLX010000103.1 GCA_947631615.1 uncultured Acetatifactor sp. | reverse complement strand
AATATAAAAAAGTCCTGGAAGCCGCTGTCAGAGCGGGGTTCAGGACTTTTTTCTTCAAAACACTGTCAAACTCGGGAATATATTGATACTACATACTATACACTATATAATATACGTTGTCAACACCTGTTGCAGCTTGTGGAGGACATATTTATCATTTTCGTCACTTTTCCCCTCCTTCCAAGTAAAAAAGGCAAGAAACGTTCGATTCCCGTTTTCTTGCCTTTTGACCTGTTAAAAAAATTTTTTTGTTTCAGGCTGCCTCTCCAACAGAGCCTATACCTCCATCTTCCAGAAGAAAGCGCTGTAGGCGGGAAGGACACTCCCTCCGCCAAAATCATGCTTCTCGCCGCTGATCAGATCGACCGCCATACCGCATCCGGCGTCAAAATGCGCCACAAACTCCTCTCCGTCCGCATTGATCGCCACCAGAACGCGCTCATGCTCCGACTTTCTCTCAAAGATACACTGCTTGTTGGTGAGCAGGACAGAGCGGAAGCTTCCATAATTTAGCGCCTCTGAATGTTTCTTCGCCTCGCTGAGACAATGGATCCAGTCACAGAGCTCATTCCACTCCGGCTTCTCAAAGCATACGCGCAGAGCGGGATCCCCCTCCTCCTTGCGCGCCTTTGCGCCCCACTCGCTTCCGTAGTATACACAGGGGATGCCAGGCATCCCGTAGGCCATAGCGTAAACCAGGGGCAAATGCTTCTCGTTGCTCAAGATGCTGGCGATCCTTGTCACGTCGTGATTGTCCACAAAGGACAGCATATGCTTTCCCCTGTACAGGGTCCAATTCTCCGGTCCAAACTGACGCAGGAGAGAATGGTTGATCTCAAACATATTCATACTGTTGAAGCTGCTGTACAACCCCTTGTAGCACTCATAGTTGGTAGCGGAGTGCAGCATATCGTCGTTCACCAGGCGGTTGTAATCGCCGTGGAGCATCTCTCCCAGCAGATAAAACTCCGGCTTTAACTCCTGGGTAAAGCTGCGCAGCCTGCGCACAAAATTCTCATCCAGACTGTACGCCACGTCCAGACGCAGCCCGTCGATATCAAACTCCTCCACCCACTGCTTCACGCTCTGGAGGAGATACTGCACCACATCCTCATTGTTCAGATTCAGCTTGACCAGGTCAAAGTTGCCCTCCCAGCCCTCGTACCACAGGCCGTCATTGTAGTTGGAATTTCCGCCCAGGTCGATCCGGTAGAACCAGTTTAAATAGGGAGAGCGCTCTCGGTTCCGCACCACGTCCTGAAAAGGACCAAAGCCCCTTCCCACATGGTTGAACACCCCGTCCAAAACCACCCGTATCCCATTCTCGTGGAGGGCGTCGCAGACCTCCTTGAAATCCTTGTTTTCGCCCAGCCGCACGTCGATCTTCCGATAGTCCCTTGTGTTGTAGCCGTGAGTGTCCGACTCGAAAATAGGGGAGAAATAAACGGCGTTGATCCCCAGCTTCTTCATATGAGGGATCCAGTCCTTCACCTTCAGGATCCGGTGCTCCAGGACGCCGTCATTTTCGTAGGGCGCTCCGCAGAAACCCAACGGGTATATTTGATAGAACACGCTTTCATAAGCCCACATATCATTTGTTCTCCTTTGCTGTAATGTAGGTAATTCCTGCCTAAGACCTGTTTATTATATCATAAATGCTTTGCGCACGCCATTCTTATTTTTTCACGGCGGGGATTTACGGTGTGTCTTTACGATGGGGTTTTATGGTGGGGTTTTATGGCGTGTCTTTACGGCGTGGTTTTGGCGGGATTTATGGCATGTTATTTATGTTTTGTTTTTACGATATGTTTTTATTGTAATATTCGACATGATATGATAAAATATTTACAGTCAGTGTAGACAGTATGGGGATAGTTCCTCGGTTGCCCTTTTCGGAAACGGAAAGGGGGTTACTATGAACACGTTAGAAGTATTGACGCTGCTCCTGGTGGTGTTTGCCGCCTTAGCATACATAGATAATCACAACAACCGCAAATAGACAGAAAAAAGCTATCCTCTACGGCAATAGGGGATAGCTTGCATTGTGTTACTCATTGTTTCACATCAAGTTTCCGTCTGGGGTAATGGGGACGTTCCAATATCTCCGTTACCTTCTGCACTGATTATAAACGATTCACAGCGTAATTTCAAGTGAAAAGTTTAGGGAATGGGGATGTTTCGGCATCCTCATTTTTTACATCATGGTTTTGATTCCGGCATTGACCAAAGGAGTCTATTGCAACTATCCCTGCAGAACTTTTCTGAACCCAAAACCGAAAGTTATGTCACTTTTTGGGCTCATTTTACGAGGAAATCCACTAAATCCACAGAGTTATCCACATATACATACCTGTCATTAAACGGTTTTTTGCCTGTCATTTTTGCTATTTATGATGTCGTTTCCTTCATTTTCCTTCTGAAGGAAAACGCCTGTAACCCCTCCCTTTCCATCCGTCTACAGCCAGGAGTCCCAGAAGCGCTCCACCCGCTTCCCCACCGTGTCCACGCTGACCGTCTCCACATCCGTCCATTCCCTGGGGAACATCCTGCGGTAAGCCGGCTGCAGGAAGCGCTCATCCAACAGGGCGATAATCCCGATATCCTCCGCGGTCCGGATGACTCTGCCCGCCGCCTGGAGCACCTTGTTCATCCCCGGGTATCGGTACGCGTAATCAAATCCGCTGCCCTCCGCCTCGTCGAAATAGTTCTTCAGGATCTCCCGCTCGTTGCAGACCTGGGGCAGCCCTGTCCCCACGATGATCGCTCCGATCAGGCTGTCGTTTTTTAAGTCGATGCCTTCCCCGAAGATCCCTCCCAGCACGCAGAAGCCGATCAGGGTGCGCTCCTCCACCTCGATCTCCATCCGGATGGAGGCTCCCAGATCACAGTCCTCATTTCCCCGAAAACGGTTCAGAAAGTCCTCTCTTTCCTCCTCGCTCATATACTCCCCCTGGAGGATGCACTCCCTGTCCGGAGCATCGAAATGCTCCAGATAGACGTCGTACACCGTGCGAAGAAAGGCGTAGGACGGGCAGAACACCAGATAATTGCCGTGCAGCCGGCTCACGATCTCGTCGATATACCTGGCGATCCTGTAGTACTCCTCGCCCGAGCGCCTGGTGTACTTGCTGGTCACGTCGTCGGCGATAAAGAGCGCCCGCTTCCCGGGCTGAAAGACGGATTTGGCATACACCTCGTAGTCCTCCGGCTCTCCCCCCAAAAGCTCCTTATAATACTGGATGGGAAGAAACGTGGCGGAGAAAAGAATGGCGCTGCGCCCCCGCAGCATCCGCTCCTTTAAGTTTTCCCTGGGGTTTACGCACAAAAGCTTCAAGCGGAAGGTGCCGTCCTCCTGCATCTCCGTATACTTCACGTAATGTTCGTCCAGCCGCTCATAAATATCCAAAAAATGACTTATCCGGAAGTAAAAGTCCAAGATGTCGTCCCGCACGGCAAGGCGCGTCGTCTCCTGTTCCTCGAGGTAGTCCCCCATGGTCTTGTAGAGTCTGAGCAACGCGCTCACGAACCTGTCTATCGAATCCACTATCCGATATGTCTCACATTCCCGTTTCCATTCCAAAAGCTCCCTGCTGCAGCTCTCCAGCTGCCTGGCCAGCATCTCCCCATAGCCCTGACTCGCAAGGATGCTCCTCCCTCCGGCCTTCTTCCCTTTTTCCGTCACTAAGTCTGACGATTCCGTCATTTCTAATGTCAACTGCCCTGCAAGCTCTTTTTTTGCGGCTTTGTCTTCAATTTCTGACACTACTGTCTGTTTAAGTTCCCGCTTAATTTCCTGCTTGAGTTTTTGGAAATCTTCCCGAACCAAAACCGCACTGTACATTTCCCTCCCTCGCTCCAACAGGTTGTGCGCCTCATCGATGAGAAAGAGATAGTCCCCATTCACCCCTTCGCCAAAAAAGCGCTTCAGGTACACATGGGGATCAAAGACATAATTGTAATCACAGATAATGCCGTCCGCGAAGGTACTGATGTCCAGACACATCTCAAAGGGGCATACCCTGTATTTTTCAGCGTACCTCTCAATGTGTTCCCGGGTAAAGCTCTCCTCATTCACAAGCAGCGCAAAGAGCGCTTCGTTGATCCGGTCATAGTGCCCCCTGGCATAGGGGCAGCTCTCCGGATTGCAGTCCGTCTTCTCCTGGAAGCAGATCTTCTCCTTGGCGGTGAGGATAACGCTCTTAAAGCGCAGTCCCTTGGAGCGCAAAAGCGCCAGGGCATCCTCCGCCACCGTCCGCGTGATCGTTTTGGCCGTCAGGTAGAAGAGCTTGTCCCCCATCCCGCGCCCGATCGCCTGGATCGCCGGAAAGACGGTGGAGATCGTCTTTCCCACGCCGGTGGGCGCCTCCAGGAAAAGTTTGCGCCCGTGGTAGATGGTCTGATAGACATATGCCACCAGCTCCCTCTGCCCCTCCCTGTAGGGAAAGGGAAACTCCAGTCCGGAGATGGACGCTTGCCTGCTCTGCCTCCAATCCCAGCTATAATCCGCCCATTTGCGGTAGGCGGCGATCAACTCCTGAAACCAGGTCTCCAGCTGTTCAAAGGTATCATCCTCATAAAAATAGCGCAGCTCCTCCGTCTCCAGGTTACAGTAGGTCATCCGCACCCGAAGCTCCCTGCGCTCCTTCATCCGTCCGTACATGTAGGCGTAGCACTTTGCCTGCGCCACATGGACCGGCACCGGCTCCTTCATCTTTGCCACATCGCGATAGGTCCCCTTGATCTCGTCGATCATCGTCCCCTCCTCGTTGTCGATGATGCCGTCGGCGCGCCCCTCCACCACCAGCACATACCGCTCTGCTGGATGGGTGTATCTCAGGGTCACCTCCGCCTGATAGTCCCCTCCCATGCGCTTCTGGAGCATACGATGGATGCGCCCGCCCTCCTGCATAGCAGTCTCCGAGGTTCCCTGGCGGCGGTTGTCAATATCGCCCTGCCGCAGAATAAACTCCACCAGATTGCGGACCGATACCCGAATCTCCCCGAGGGGCACCTCCCGCGTCACCTCCTCATTGTCTGCTGTTTTTCGGACCATCTGTGTTTCTGTGGACATCATTTTCCCAAACCTCGACTTTCCTAAAAACTCCCTATAAAAGATAGTACCCTATCTTTCACAGGGAGTCAAACCTCTTGCCGTCAGGAATCCGTCATACCTGTCCTTCTCTGAAACTCTGTCATGTATTCCCGAAAACGCAGCGGAAGCATCCTCTTTTGCAGCTCCGGATTGCGCCTCTCCCGAATCGCGATCTTATGGCAGAAATAGGTGAAGAGCTCCTGATAAAATTCTTCCCTGTCCGACAGCCCCAGACGGGCCATCCCGTCGGGGATCTCCTCCCCGCGCGCCAAAAACCAGGTGATCTCGTCCGCCCTCTTTCTCTGACGCTCCATCGGATGGATCCCCGCCAGTTTTCGATTCACGTCAAAGATCACAAAATTCTCCTCCGGAAACCGATCCGCAAAGTGGGACATCAAAAACGATAGGATCTGATTCTTGGGGCCGATGCTCGCACACAGAAGCCCCTTCTGCGCCGTCTCCTGAAAGCGCAGAAATCCCCTTAGATGGTCGTACTCCCTACCGGCAGCCCGCGCCATTGCAAACGCCTGACGCACATACTCATCCGACAGATCGTCGAAGAGATGCCCTCTCTCCCTCCTGCCCTGGAGCCCCGCCGCAACCGTCTGGTACACCGCCTGCCCCTTCTCCGGATCCGGTGACGTCAACGCCATACATATCCGGAAATAATCGTCCTCCCCGAAGACTTTGCGGAGCCCCTCCGACACCCTTCGGGCCTTCTGCAGATCCGTCTCCACCAGAACGCTCTCGGCAAACAAAAACAGCTCGTCCGTCAGGCTGACCCTGGTTTCCTTTGGTCTTCTCCCCTCCTCGTAAGCGCAACAGATGGCGGTAAACACGCCCTCCATGGAATCCTCACACTGATATACTATCATATTCCTTCCTCCCTAAAACTGCCCCACCGCCGCCTGGAGGCGCTCCTGCGGCGTCACCTGGCGCTGGAATCCTCCATCGTCAAAGAGCGACATCTGCCGATACGTCATACCGTCGCTGCCAAACCGGATGCGGTCCTTGCCGCAGGTGAGATTTCTCACAATATAGTCCTCCTCCAGCTTGGTGGGATACATCATCTTGCCCCCGCAGGTGATAAAAAATACCGCCCGCTTCATCACTACGCCCAGCTTCTTCAAATGCTCAAACCGCAGGCTCCCGCAGCGCCTTGCGGCGACGATGCGCTGCGCGCTCTTCACCCCGACCCCGGGGACGCGGAGAAGCTTCTCGTAGGGCGCCCGATTGATCTCGATCGGAAACTGCTCCAGATGCCGCACCGCCCAATCCTCCTTGGGATCCAGCATCACATTAAAGAAGGGGCGCCTCTCGTCCAAAAGCTCCCTGGCCTGAAAGCCATAAAAGCGCAGCAGCCAGTCCGCCTGATATAGCCGGTGCTCCCGCAAAAGGGGCGGCCCGCCCGGGAGGACCGGAAGCGCCTTGTCCTCATTGACGCGCGTAAAGGCCGAGTAAAACACCCGCTTGAGCTCAAACCTCTGGTAAAGGCTCTGCGCCACCTCCAGGATCTGGTAATCGCTCTCCCCCGTGGCTCCGACGATCATCTGCGTGGACTGTCCCCCCGCTACGAAGCGCGGCGCGTGGCGGTACAGCGCCAGCTCATTGCGGTTCTCCCGTATTCCGTTCTGGATATGGCGCATAGGCGTCAATATCGTCTTCCGGCTCTTGTTGGGCGCAAGCGTCTGTAACCCCTCCGCCGTGGGCAGCTCCAGATTGGCGCTCATGCGGTCCACCAGAAAACCGGTGCGACGGATCACCTCCGGATCCGCCCCCGGTATCGCCTTCACGTGGATGTAACCGTTAAAGCGAAAGCGCCTGCGCAAAAGCCAGACCGTGCGGAAGATCAGCTCCATGGTGTAGGTGGGATCCCTCAGGATGCCGGAGCTTAAAAACAGCCCCTCGATATAATTCCTCCTGTAAAATTCCATCGTGAGCGTCCCGATCTCCTCCGGCGTAAATGCCGCCCGCGGCACATCGTTGGAGCAGCGGTTGATGCAGTATTTACAGTCGTAGATACACTCGTTGGTGAGCAGGATCTTGAGCAGGGAGATACATCTGCCGTCACTGCTGAAGCTGTGGCAGATCCCGCAGGATACGGCATTGCCCACACCCCGGCCCGCCCCTTTCCTGTCCACGCCGCTGGAGGTGCAGGCCACGTCAAACTTGGCCGCCGCGGTCAGGATCCCCAGCTTCTCCCTCAAAGACATTTTGTTCCCCGCCTGCAGATAATCCATGCGCTTCTCCTTTCAGAACATTTGTTCTGTTTTTAGGATAGCACATCCGTTCGGTTTTTACAAGAGGATTTTCACAGAAAACTATTGCAAATTCTATCAAAAAGCGGTTAAATATAAGAGAATCTCTTTTATAAGGAAAAGGAAAAAATATGTCAAGCTTAATCATTCCAAAGGATTACCATTCCCAGTTGGATCTGTACAAGACGCAGATCGCCATCAAATCCGTGAAGGACTGCTTTCAGTCGCTTCTGGCGGAGCATCTGGATCTTCTGCGCGTGACGGCGCCGCTGATGGTGGATCCCGCGTCGGGCCTGAATGACAACCTAAACGGCGTCGAGCGGCCGGTATGCTTCGATATCCGGTATCAGGACGGCAGAGAGGCGGAGATCGTGCACTCCCTCGCCAAATGGAAGCGCTATGCGCTGAAAAAATACGGCTTCAGCGCCGGAGAGGGGCTCTACACGGATATGAGCGCTATCCGCAGAGACGAGCACGTGGACAACATCCACTCCATCTACGTGGATCAGTGGGACTGGGAGAAGGTCATCACCCGAAAGGAGCGCACTCTCGACACCCTGAAGGAGACCGTCCGCACCGTCTACAAGGTACTCCGCAAGACAGAAAAGTATATGGCGATCCATTTTGATTACATAGAGGAGATCCTGCCCCACGATATCTTCTTCGTGACCACCAGGGAGCTGGAGGAGCGCTTCCCCGACTGCACGCCGAAGGAGCGGGAATACCACATCTGCAAGGAAAAAGGGGCCGTCTGCGTCATGCAGATCGGCGATAAGCTGGCAAATGGCGAGCCCCACGACGGCCGCGCTCCGGACTACGACGACTGGAGCCTGAACGCGGATATCCTGGTGTATTATCCGGTTCTGGACATCGCGCTGGAGCTGTCCAGCATGGGGATACGGGTGGACAGAGACGCGCTTTTGTCCCAGCTTGAAAAGGCCGGCTGCCCCGAGAGGGCCGAGCTTCCCTTCCACAGAGCCGTGATCAACGAGGAGTTCCCTTTCACGATCGGCGGCGGCATCGGACAGTCCCGCATCTGTATGTTCTTCCTGCGCAAAGCGCACATCGGCGAGGTACAATGCTCCCTCTGGCCGCAGGACATGGTGGCGGAGGCAATCGAAAAGGGTCTGCAGCTTTTATAGCTGCGGGCCCTTTCTGCTACTTGCATTTCACTGTCACTTGCTTTCACTGTCTCTTGCATTTCACTGTCCCTTGCATTTCACCGTCCCTTGCTTTCACTGTCGTCGCGATATCAACCGCCTCCTGCCTGCAATAGTTAAGGGCATTGGCTTCAAAACGGTTTCCATTGTGAGATCCTGTGCCAAAGGCGTACTCTCATTCCCACATTCCCACACTGTACCTACACATCATCGGCGGCATCCTTTCACCGAGCGCTCTCCCATATGCCGAATTTCTCATTGCGAAAGGTCTGTTCATACCCGTATTCCCGCATCAAATCCACGATAAGCTGCCACTTTGGATCTTCGTCGAGCTCCGAAAGCTCCTCCGACAGCGTCTCCGCATCCCTCTCGGCCAGCCCTTCCTCCGTCACGCCTTCTCCGGAAAGCCGTTCCATGTACCGCGCACACCGCTCCTCCAGGAGGATCACCGGACGATAGCCGGCATCTTCCTCCATCCTCGCGCGGGTCTCCTCCATCGCCTGGCGCATAGCCTCCAGACTATAGGAGGGCAGCTCGCTCCACGGGTTGAACGCCGCCGGAAGCTGCAGATAATAGGACAGGGCGGGAATCCCCTTCGGCCTGCCGTTCCGAAGCCCGTCATACAGGATCGCATCGCTTCCGGCAAGCCCCTGCTCCTCCACATAGGCGCTGACCGACCGCATCCACTCCGCGCGCTCCGGATCCATCCGGATTCCCTTCAGGACCTCGTTGTTCTCCACCTTTGCCGTGACATTCTGCACGCCGGTCGCCTCCGCAAAGACAAAATAAGTTCCAAACAGAAAGCTCTGCACCAGAAAGAGCGCCAGAAAGGCACACAGGATCGCCTTAGCCGGAAAAGGGCAGACCGTGATCCCGTAGCGCCGACAGTCCCTCGCTCCGCGGACAAACCGCCAGCTCTCCCACAGCGTGTAGGGAGCCGCCAGGAAAAGGTTGTTCAGGCTGGGATAAAGCTTGTTGTTGCTCCCGATGGAGGTGAGTAACAGCGTCACCACCACCAGCACGCCGAGCAGCTTCTCTTCCCGGGGGCTTCGCGGATGGAGGATGCGAACCGCCGCGATCCCCATGGTCAACAGCAAAAACAGGACTCCGGGGCGGTACATGGGGCCGTAGGTGTAGAGGATCAGCGAACAGAACCCCCGCGCATACA
Source organism: uncultured Acetatifactor sp. (assembly GCA_947631615.1). GTDB lineage: Bacteria > Bacillota > Clostridia > Lachnospirales > Lachnospiraceae > Acetatifactor. The sequence continues at coordinate 413 of CANRLX010000103.1, read as the reverse complement.
GCCAAACCACCATAGCGACCGCCACCGCGCACCACAGGATGCAAAGCGCCGTCCGCAGCGTCCGCCGCCGTTTGGCTCCGCGCTCTGCGCCGAGACCGCCCGGGGCCTTTCCGCCTCTCTCCGCAATCCATTCCGCTGCGCCGAAGAGAACGACTCCCGCCGCCGCGATAAACAATATCCTCAGACCCCAGTACAACAAGTGATCCACATATTCATAGAACATACCGTACAACATGGAGGCAGCCGTGTAGTCCTGAGCATTGTCGGTCATGCCCAGAAGTCGCCGGATCCCCTCGATATAGCTGCCTATCCCGTAGCGCAGATGGATATAGCCCAAAAATACCAGAAGGGCGCTCAGATAACCGCCCAGACACCAAAGGGTACGGCGCAGTGTCTTTCCGCCATTTCTTCCG
>CANRLX010000102.1 GCA_947631615.1 uncultured Acetatifactor sp. | reverse complement strand
TGATCGCCAATGGTAATGTTACCGATCAGGATGCAGAAATCATCGATTCGTATATTATTTCCTAGTTCTATACCCCCCGCAATATATGCTGCATTTCCGGCTGACCATGCAGTTGTCCCCTACCGTGCGGACTCCCAGCGACAGCAGTTCTTCTTTTGTGTAATACAGCTCGTTCATACTCTTGTCCCCACGTTTACTGCGCGTAAAACGCCCGAATCTTACCGCAGATATACTCGATCTGCTCGTCAGTCAACGTAATGGTAGACGGCAGCCAAAGAATATTACCCGCCACTGCCTCTGTGACTGGGAAATGCTGATCTGTATATCCATAAACAGGCTCCAAATGCAGAGGCGGATAGGACAGACGGGTACCAATACCGTTTTCACGCAGATACTCCACCAGCTCATCCCGTCTCTCGCAGATGATGTCATAGAACCAAGGGGGCGTCTCGTCAAAATTCGTGTCGATCAGTTCCACGCCATCGATGCCGGACAGGAGCTTCCAGTACAGTCTGCCCATTTCCTTCTTGCGCACCACACGGGCAGGCAGTTTTTTCATTTGCTCAACTCCAACTACAGCCTGCAGGTCCGTGTATTTGCAATTGAATCCTAAGGTCATATAGTGGTCCGCACCTGCCTTTTCCCGTCCGAAATCCCGAACCTGCAGGAGCTTATCAAAAAGTTCGCCGTTGTTCGTGATAAGCGCTCCACCCTGACCACAGGAAATGATCTTGGGCGAACTGAAGGAAAAGCTTGCGATGTCGCCGTAGGTCCCTACATGCTTCCCATTGTGGAAACTTCCAAGCGATTGCGCCGCATCTTCAATGAGCCACAGACCATGCTCCCGGCAGAACGACACGATTTCATCCAGGCGCTTTGGGTACCGGCCTCCCAGGGAAACCAGCATGACAGCCTTCGTCCTATCTGTTACAGCAGCTTTCATGCACTCAAAGTCAAGGCAGAGCGTGCTCCGTTCCACGTCAGCAAATACCGCTTTCGCGCCGATGCACTCTACCGCATTCGGTGTGGCAACCATGGTATAATCCGGGCAGATCACCTCATCACCCGGGCGGATACCGCATGCCAGCAGCGCAATCATCAGAGATACAGTGCCATTTGCTACAACAGAGCAGTATTTCGTCCCGGTATACTCGGCAATCATATTCTCAAATCGCCGTGTCTCTTTATATTCCGTGAGCCACGCATGGCGGCTCATATACTCGCTGACAGCCTTCTCCTCTTTCTCGTCAAATACCGGCTCCATTTGATTGATAAATTCCATCGATTTACCCTCCCTCAAAACTTGACCTTGTCTTGGGCAACTCCAAAATAAGGCCCATTTTTCGCCTCTAGAATCACCGTACCAGGCTCTAGCACATAGAACCCATGGCCGCCATCCAATAGGATAATCAACTCATTTGCCCCAACCTCTACACTTTGGACCAGCTCACGCTCATTGGTGAATACATCCGTCCGCATGCGCCCCTTCAGGACCAGCATCATTTCGCAGGTCTTCTCCGCCGTACGAGGATAAACGTTGTGTACGTGGTTCTGCACCACGCGGCCAGCATCGTAGCGGAACAGTCCTATCTGCAGTGCATCTTCCGGTCGCGTGAAAAAACTGAATTCTTCCTCACATTCTTCAATGGAAATAACTTGGGCCAAAAGCTTGCCATCATGTTCGATATTCTTCATGCTGTCTAACCAACTCCTTATCATTTTCTACCATCAACCGCACCAGCTCCTCAAAGGGGGTCGATGTGGGGTCCCAGCCCAGCTCTCTGCGCGCCTTCGCCGGGTCGCCCCACAGATTCACCACGTCCGTAGGCCGGTAGAACGCCGGCGACACCTCCACCAGCACCCGTCCCGTCCGCCGGTCTATGCCCTTCTCGTTCTCGCCCTCGCCGGTAAAGTCCAGCTCGATGCCAACGCAATGGAAGGCCAGCCGGCAGAAATCACGCACACTGTGCTGCTCGCCGGTGGCGATCACATAGTCGTCCGGCCGCTCCTGCTGGAGCATCAGCCACATGCACTGTACGTAATCCTTCGCGTAGCCCCAGTCGCGCAAAGACGAGAGATTCCCCAGATACAGCTTGTCCTGCTTCCCCTGGGCGATACGGGCCGCCGCCAGGGTGATCTTGCGGGTCACGAAGGTCTCGCCGCGGCGCTCCGACTCGTGGTTGAACAAGATACCGTTGCAGCAGTACATGCCGTACGCCTCCCGGTACTCCTTCACGATCCAGAAACCGTACTGCTTGGCCACCGCGTAGGGGCTGAAGGGGTGAAACGGGGTGGTCTCCCGCTGGGGGACCTCCTCCACCTTGCCGAACAGCTCCGAGGTGGACGCCTGATAGACGCGGCAGCTCTCCGCCAGGCCGCACAGGCGCACCGCCTCCAGCACCCGCAGGCAACCCAGCGCGTCCACGTCGCCGGAGTACTCCGGCACGTCAAAGGACACCTGCACGTGGCTCTGGGCCGCCAGGTTGTAAAGCTCGTCCGGGCGAACGGCGCCGATGATGCGCACCAGGCTCATGGAGTCGCCCAGGTCGCCGTAGTGCAGATGAAAGCGCTTGTTTCCCTTCAAGTGCTCGATCCGCTCGTGGTAGTCCACCGAGCTGCGCCGGATCATGCCGTGCACGTCGTAGCCCTTGTCCAGCAGAAGCTCCGCCAGATAGGAGCCGTCCTGTCCGGTGACGCCGGTGATAAGTGCTGTTTTCATAGATAAATGCTCCATTCCTGTGTATGATCTGACGCCTTCCCGCCCGTCAAACGGGTGAAAGCGCTCAAAACACGCTCATGCGCAGCACGGAACATCTATCTGCCGGAATCCCCGCGCGTCTGCGCGGGCGGCACTTGTCATCCACATCCGGAACCCGGTCTATTCAGACCTTGCGGCTCCTCTGGCGCCCCTCAGCAGCCCCCTTCCATCTCGGCGTAGCGCCGCATGTACCACTGGTACATCTCCGGCAGCACGTCGTCCAGCGTCTGCTTCGCCTCGAAGCCGGTCAGGCTTTTGAGCTTGTCCGTATTGGGGCACCGGCGCATCACGCACCCCTCCGGCGCGGGATGCACCTGGATCTGCGGGTGGAAATCCGCGATGTCCAGCACCTTGTGCAGCAGATCGATGATCTTGATCTCCTGGGTGCTGTTGCCTATGTGAATGATCTGGCCGTCGCAGCGCTCGCTCCGCATCACCGCCTGCGTCGCCTTCACGCCGTCGGCCACAGAGCAGAACGCCCTCGTCTCCTCGCCGCCGAATATCCCAAACGGGTCCTCCCGATGATAGACGCGGCGGAAAAATTCCGGCAATACATGGTCGAAGCCCATGCGTACGCCGTATATGTTGTGATAGCGGATGATCCGCGAACTGACGCCGTGTACGCGGCAATAGTTGGCGGTGATGATCTCGCCGATGATCTTGCTGCCGCCGTAGGACCAGCGGGGGTTGAGCACGTTGTCGATCGCCAGAGGCACGTCCTCCCTCGTGGGGATGAACTCCGGGTGCTCATCCAGAAAGCTGTTGAGCGTGCCCGCGTAGGTCTCCGACGAGGACGAGAACAGAAATCCGCCGCAGTTGTCCGGCGTGCACCACTCCAGCATGTTCATCAGCGACAGGATGTTGGCGCGCAGCACGTCGTACGGCCGCTCGTAAAAGTTCTTCGTGCCGTTGATCGCCGCCAGGTGATATATCTCGTCATACCGGCCGCTCAGCCGCTCGTAAAAGCCCTTGTTGGTCATGTCGGCGTTGAGAAACACCACGTTCTCCCGGGCCAGCAGTCCCTTGAACATGTCGTCGGGGATGCCGCGGGCGTGGTTGTCGATCACGGTGACCTCCGTGTCCGCCTGTCCGGCGAGGTCGCTCGCCAGGTGATACCCGATAAATCCGCTGCCGCCAGTTACGATAACTCTCTTCATTTCTGTGCCTCCCTATCAAGCAAAAAGTTGCCCAGTGTGTATATCCTCACGCCGTCGCTGTGATACAGGTCACGGCATGCGCCCCAGGCATCCAGGATCGCAAAGCCCTCCTTCTCACAGCCGATCTCCCGGATTCGCTGTACGTCCTGATACTTTTTGTGATTGTTCAGCACCAGCAGCGCCTTCGCGCCGCGGCAGGCGTCCATCAGATCCTCGTACACCTCGCCCAGGCCCAGCGCCTGCATCTCCTCGCGGCTGGCCACAAAGTCGTGCATCGCCAGACGGTAGCCCAGCGCGTGCAGCTTGCGCGCGATGTACACCGAGGTGGAGCCCCGCAGGTCCGACGTCTCAGGCTGGCCCTTGAACGCCATACCCGACAGCGCCACCACCTTATCTTCCGCCGGCTCGCCCACGTGCTCCCTGACCCAGTCGACCACGTAATCCTCCATGGACTCGTTGAAACGGCGGCCGCTCATGATGAAGTCCTTGCTGGGGCAGTCCGGCATGTTGTTCGTGAGTATATAGGCGTCCTTTTCCAGGCACGGCCCGGCCACGAAGCCGGGCAGGGCGATGTTCGCCCGGTCATATCCTTGGTTCGCGTGGCGGATGACGCTGGCGCCGTCCACGCCGAAGGTCTGGGCCGCGATGCAAAAGGCGTTGCCGATGGCAAAGCTCATGTCTCGGTAGGTGTTGCAGTAGAGCTTTACCAGCTCCGCCTCCTCCAGCGAGGCCACAGGGATGACGTAGGGCGTCATGTACCGGAAAAACCGCTGGGCGATCTCCAGGGCACGCTCATTGCTGCCGCTGATGATCTGGGGCAGGTGGGTGAGCTCCTCCACCGCCTTGCCCTCCACCGTGCGCTCCGGGCACATCGCCGCCAGTACGTCGCTCTCCGGCTTGCCGCACAGCTGGGACAAAAACGGCAGCACCACATTGCGGGTGGTCCCTACCGACACCGTGGAGCGGAGAATGATCAGCTGCCCGCCGTCATAGTTGCCCGCAATGGAGCGGAGGGCCGACTTAATGTACTCGAAGTTGGGTTTCTTTAACCCCCCCGCCATGAGCGGCGTGCCTACCGTGATGACAAAGGCGTCAAAGTCCTTGTCCTGGGGGAAGCTCTCCACACAGTGGAAGTTTCTCCCATTTTGCCTGGCGATCAGCCTGTCCAGTCCAGGCTCAAAAAAGTGCGCGCGGTTCTGGCGAAGGCAATCCTTGATATGGTCGGAGATCTCCACGCCATACACATCGACGCCGCATTCCGCCGCCGTGATCGCCATCGTCAGGCCCACATACCCCAGGCCGATGATACCAACTCTCATAATGTTCTCCAATCAGTTTTATGATTTTTTTGTTTTCTTTTCCGTGAGCTTGTTTTCAATAATGTGAATCGCATTTTCAAAGTACCCGCAAAGGCCCTTAAAATGCGGATCCCGCCAGAATATAAGCAGATTGACAGCCATTGGGATGCTCGCCCATACGACGAATCGCAGCGCGATCCCACCCACAGATACCGCCAGACTGCGTGTCAGCAGCCAGCAGACCGCGCCTTCTGCCGCTGCAGCCACAGAAAGCAGCAGGTGCTTCCTGAAATACTGAAAAACAGACTGCTTGAAAAAGCCACCTACCACAAATCGAATACGGCCATACGCCATAGGGAAAAACGCGACAAGCGTTCCGATCTGCACACCAGTGATACCCCAAACCCTAACGCAGGCGATGGACACAACCACGTTCAGCACCGCCGACAGCAGCATGCAGTTTCTGTCCTGTGCATAGTCGCCGAACACGGCTCTATATTTATATATAATCTCCCATAGAACACCATAATAAATGAACAAAGAATAAACAAGAACAAAAGAAAAAGGCAAAAGATACTCTTTACCCATCCAAACCTGAATAGCAGGCTGAAAGAACACCAAAAAACCTATACTAGTATAACTGGCAAAGAAAAAACTAAAAACGTCAAAAACTTGAAACTGCTCCCATAGTTGTTCTTTCGTACGATCGCTGTAAACAATGTTACCGATCGTAGCCTGTACAGGGCTCAGAAGTCTGGAAATCAGTACACCTTTTACGCCCTCACCCAACATATAATAGTTACCATATAACGCAACATCACGTATACCACAAAAAGCAGTAATAATGATATTATCTGTCCCACCAAATATGATATAGCTGACTTTATGGACTAAATAATTCTTAATGTCAGGAATCAGATTACGGCGCCTAATATCCTCGGTTTTAACGGTATACTTCTCGCGAAGGTAAGGATAATCCCGGTTGCTCCCAATCGCAATAATAACATTTGAAAGCAACTTACCAAAAAGCTGCAGACCCAGATAGAGAAGATAATTTTTGAATAATGCTAAAACTACAATTTGAGCGATCAAAACAATCGTCTCTGCATATAAATCGATCTGAACGCATTTATACTCTTTCTGATTTGCAATATAGATGGTCCGGCGGTATGAAAGAAAATAACCAAAGACGACACTCGCTAACTGAAGAAAATAAATCTTATATAAATAGTTCCAACTTGCAGTTGGATTCTTAACAATATTATGGAGGAATGGAACACACAGTATTCCGGCTGTCAAAACAAATACAGCAATAATTCGATATACCCATTTATATAAGTACATAAGCTTGCCGATTTCTTGCTGATTATTCTGCACAAGCTCCTTATATAAATGAAAAGAAATGATCCCGCCTACACCAAGTTCTGCAACTGACAACAAAGAAAAAACATTAGAAAATAAACTCTGATACCCAAGATACTCAATATCCAAAAATATGATAAAAACTCGTCGGCCAATAAATTGCAGCAAAAGATTGATCACGTAGGCGGTGATCGAAATTATACTGTTTTTAAGAGTTTTTCCAGTGTTATCATTCATTTTCTTTGGATTTGGATTGTTCGACTATAATCTGGTGTCTCATATGCCGCATCATCCTGGTCGCACCATAGCCATATTCAGACTCTAACCCTTTGTCCAAAATCTGCAGTTCCTCGTACTTTCGGTCCAGCGCGTAATTGATATATCTGGCTCCAAAACTGACTTGACTCCGCCCTGCAACCAAACTATCACAGCACGCAAGTGCATACACATCTCGCAGTACCTCTAAGCCAAGTTTATAGCGATGCAGCGGCCGCTCACATGTCATACCCTGAGGTGTTACAGTATCATCGCCGCGAAGCACATCAGTGAAATAACAAAGTTTATCCTGAAAAGCATCCTTAAATAACTCCAATGCAGATAAATCATCCGTCGCAAGGAAGATTTGATCATAATCACCACTGCTAAAAAGTTCTTTTACCTTATCAAGATACTCCTGCGGTGATATGGGAACCGGATGACCTTTGATATGCAGGTTAAAATCCGTGCCGCGTACATGTACGCCCAACGTCTTCTTATTCTGAATAAACACTCCCTCTAAGTTTGACTTTAAATAAGCAACCGTTTTTTCATTAAGATGTATATACTTTCTATATATTGTTCCAAGTTGCTCTAAATCAGTTGCTTCAACTGCATATGACCGTCCTGAACCTACACCTCGGCTATTAAAGCAAGTTGAATCATTTGGGTGGCTACGCACGACGTGAGCATACAGGTCAACGTCTTGGTATGATATATCTGACACCGGTTTAAAATAATACTCAAAAACATTTTGTGTTTCACTATCCATGCCAACATCATAATAGACACTGAACCCTTTCCCCCATCGGATGACTGGGGTCATTCCAAGTCGGTCAGCAAAATTCAATTTTTCAAGTTCACCGCGCAAACTTGCAAAAAAGCCACAAATATACTCATTCTCAATCCCTAAAGAACTATAGTAGACAATTGTATCAGGAGCTCTATCACCAGGGTGCTCAATCAACACCGTCGTTTCCCTAGCAGTTGAATCATAGTATCCTGCAATTAACTTCGGAATAACAGGTGAGTTAATTTTCTGAATACATCTCGCTATCGAATATAGTCTTTTATGTTTCCTTAAGTAACAAACAATTCTATCTCTTACTGGCACTGACATAATTCCTCACCACAGAAATTAAAAATTGTTAAATTTAATCGCACCATGTTATTTCCCAAAACGTTCAATGCGATACTCAGCACAAGGCTTATTTAAATCGATAATCTCTGCGGCGTGTTTTGCTACACGTTCTTCCGCAGGCGGAGGCGTCATATAGTCACCATAGACTGTGCTGAGATAGCGATCATAACCACACATCACGGGTATCGTTCCATCTTCAAACGGAATAGAGATTGTTGATTTAAAATCTTCGTAACTAAACATACTGTGTTTATTCGCGCCTTTGTGCGCCCATTTGATCGACGCGCTTCCCAGGCAGATAACTCTATCACTGTTATCAAAAGAGCGTTTCTTGAAATGCGCCTCGATCATGTCCGTATAGAAATAATACGGAGCAAAGAGCTTCACAGGAAGATTAATGATCCAGAACAGCTTTTTAATGAGTGAATCTTCTGCGGCAAACGAGCGGCGCTGGCGAATATTCAATGTTTGAGCTAAGTCACAAAAATATGACTCAATCTTTTGTGAAAGTCGAGTTTTCGCCATACCGCATAATGGGAAAATATCAATAAAGACGCCAACATACCGATCAGGATAGTTTTCCATATGTGCTTCTAAAAAAGTTGTATTTTTGTTATGTACCTTTATACAAGGCCCCTCCCAATGTTTATTTTCAGTTCCATAAACAGCATATGGTTCATTCAGTTCAAGCGGTGCCAGTTCTCGGAAACGCATATAATCCTCCAACGGCATTGCAACATCCAAATCATCGTCCCAAGGGATAAATCCGTGATGTCGAACTGCACCAATGCACGTACCAAATAGCGCATAATACTTCAGGTTATTCTTATCGCAGACACGCTGAAACTCTTTATAAATATTCAATATGACAGTCTGGAGTTCTTTTGTAGAATTCATTTCAAACTTCTCCTATATGAATTGCTCAATTTAAGCATTTCTATCAACATCATGAAAGTCGTTAATAGAACATCTTACAAACACAAAATATTCAACCAGTATGCAGGAATAAGTGAGCCCCGATGTGCAAAAAAGAATACAAATCGTTATCAGCGCCACTCTTTTTGCAGGATGGGAGTTTTCAGCCCACATTTTATAAATACAATATATATATGCAATAAAGCCAAGTGCGCCACTAGATACCAGTGCTACCGAAAAAGCATTCATCCATTCCCAGCCAATCTCCTTGGCATAAATTGTAACAATTCGGTTAGCGGTCAAATACGCCTCTACACAGCCGTAACCAAGCCCAATAATCTTATTCAGAGGAGGAATTTGTATATAGATAGCTAAACCTTGTAAAACACGCACCGAGCCAGATGTACCTTCTGATGCAAAGATACCCATAAAGTTCTCAAAAACAAAGCTAAGCACTCCTGATGCAATTACAACAGCTATTGCAACAACACCAAAAAAAACCAAATTCATTATCAGTCGCCGAGTCGGACGCAAATGTAGCTGCCGCAAGGTCCAGATGCTCCAAACGATCGCAAGCAAAATAACACCATTTGCACTACTACTGAAAACGATGGCCAGCGAGATAACAGCCGCACAAACCCACTTACGCTTAACAGTTTTGAACGGATATTCACTAAACAAGACTACTATAAGCGGTAACAAAGCATACTCAGCAAAATGCGCTGGTTCTCCGAAAATAGACGGGTATCTCCAATTACCAAGTGCTTGCCTTTCCCGCATAATCGCTGTCAGCTCATTAGCCGGCATATATGTTAAAGTCAATCCGCTCCTAATATAAGGAACAAAAGCATAATTAAAAACATGATCCATGACAACTTGGACCAGCAAAAGAACAGAGGCAAACATACCTCCACGAAGAAGCCATTTTAGGATCGTCATCCAATCAAACTCATCAGGTCCACATATATCAATAATATAAACAAACAGAGCAAGACGAAGCCACTTACCAGTAAAATCTGCTGGATCGTGCTCTTTCATAGTAGCAAAAAGAATAGCAGAAATAATAAACCATGTGAAATAATATGGAAACAGGCACAAGTGCACAGTTTTTCGGCCACGGCGTGCAATCGAAATTGCAGAAAAAACAGCCATAATTAGCAAAGCCGTTTCGCCGTAATTGATCGGCAAATTCTTCCACTTATACAAAGCAAGAATCGACAGCAAAGCAATCCATGCCGACATACAAGTTCTAATTGTAATTCTTTTTTGCATAACACACCAAAAACATAATAATTCTGAACGCTTACAAGTTATGGAATCTAAATGTGATTATCCCTAACGTACAATATACTTTTTTAACACAGGGAAGACGAAGAACAACAAGAAGGATAACCACAGGGAGGATTTATTAATCACTGCATGCGCGACGACAGCTTTGTAAATGGACATGCTCTTGTA
>CANRLX010000101.1 GCA_947631615.1 uncultured Acetatifactor sp. | reverse complement strand
GGTTTAAGACAAGACGCCCTGCCTTCCGGCAGCTCTGCCTGAAACTGATTATCTGAATCGGGCAAAACAGAACAGTTCCCCTCATAAGCCCGATCCTAATGGGGCTTATTCGGGTACTCTCGTTTTCCGATCTTCTGTTAGATATCTCCATATGATGACAACGGAACATCCCCAACTGCTGTTTTTTATTCCTCTTATTGCAAAGTACGGAAACTCAAGCTAAATTCCCTGTATATTGTAACTTTTTGTGATGCGTGATACAATGAAACAAGCAGAGAACGCAGGAGGATTCACAGAGAATCCCAGAGAAGCACAAAGAATTGCAGAGAATCACAGAGAATTGCAGAGAATCACAGAGAATTACATAAAATCACTGAGAATCCCAGCAAACTTTTCAAAACAGAAGAGGTGGAGGGGCATTGCATGGAGATCGAGGAATGTCTGGAGCGCCTTTTGGCGGAGGTGCCTGTCATAGAGGATTGGCCCCAGGAGTGGGTGGATCTGGAGAAGGCGTGCGGCAGAGTGTGCGCGGAAAATATGAGCGCCGGCAGTATGGTGCCGCCATTTCCCAAGTCGGCTATGGACGGCTATGCGGTGAAGGCGGAGGAGACTGCGGAGGCGTCCTTGGAGAAGCCGATAAAGCTGAAGGTGTTGGGAGAGCTGTGCGCCGGAGACTTTGTATCGTATGACCACGAGCCGATGAGCGCGGTGCGGGTGATGACGGGGGCCTATGTGCCGGAGGGGTTTGACGCGGTGATCCGCCAGGAGGACACGGATTACGGGGAACAGGAAGTGGCGGTATACCGAGGAGTTACCCCTTACGCCAACTATTGCAAAATAGGGGAGGACATTCAGAAAGGACAGATTCTGGTCCGTGCGAGAACCAGACTGACGCCGCTTCACCTGGGGCTTCTGGCCAGCGTGGGAAACCGTGAAGTGAACGTGCTACGCCCGGTGAAGGCAGCCATCCTCTCCACGGGGAGCGAGCTTTGCATGGTGGGCGAGGCGCTCTCGCCGGGGAAGATCTATAACAACATTGCCTATATCCTACAGGCGGCCATTCAGCAGGAGGCGGGCCTGCAGGTGATCTCTGTGCAGACCTGCGCGGACGAGGAGGCGGTTTTGGTTCCGACCATCCGCAGACTGGCACAGGAGGCGGACATTCTGATCACCACCGGCGGGGTTTCGGTGGGAAAGAAGGATCTGATTCCGGCGGCGCTTGACAGGCTGGGGGCGAAGATCCTCTTTCAAAGAGCCAATATCCAGCCCGGGACGCCGACTATGGCCAGCCGGCTGGATAATGCGGTGCTTTTGCACCTGTCGGGGAACCCCTACGCGGCGCTGGCAAATTTTGAACTGTATTTCTGGCCGCTTGTGGCGAAAATGACGGGGAGCGACAGCTATCTTCCCAAATGCTCCACGGCGGTGCTCTCCTGTGAATATCCCAAGGTGAACAGGATGCGCAGGCTGATTCGGGCCTATGCGAAAGACGGCGAGGTGACGCTTCCCTCGGAGATTCACGCATCCTCCGTCATAGCAAACCTGACCTGCTGCAACTGCTTCGTGGATTTGGAAGCGGGACGGGCGGTACAGAAGGGTGATACGGTGCGGATCCGTTTCTTTCGGGGATATTCCGGATAAGATTCAGACAAAATTCAGACAAAATTCAGACAAGATTCGGACAAGATTCGGATGTGAGATGTTTGAGCGCGTAAGCCGGTATTTGTCGCAAACAGACAGGAAAGAGGCAGAGGGTAATTTATGAAGATAACAGCCGGCGTCCTTGCGGGCGGAAAAAGCAGCCGCATGGGGCGGGACAAAGCACTTTTGACCATAGAGAACAAACGGTTCCTGGACAGGATCACAGGAGAGCTCAGCGCCCTTGACGAGGTGCTTCTTTCGGTTGCCTCCCCGGGGGATTATGGAGAGCTCGGCCTTCCCACCTTTGTGGATGAGCACAGTAAAATCGGCCCCATGGAGGGAATACGCCAGTTGGTAAGACATGCGTCCAACGAGTATGTGTTTGTCTGCGCGGCGGATATGCCCTTTGTCACGGCAGAGCTGGCGGCGTATATGGCGGAGTTTGTTTCCTCGGACTATGACTGCTATGTCATGGTGGACGAGGATCACATCCATCCGCTCTGCGCCATCTATTCCAAGGCGATACTGCCGGTGATCGAGGAGCTGATCGCGGAGGGGCGTTATCGGCTGCGGGAGATTTTTCAAAGGGTGCGGACCAAATATATCCGCCTGGAAAACAGTTGTTTTTCTCCGAAGGTCCTGCAAAACGTCAATACCAGGGAGGAATATGCGCGGCTTGTGCTGCCGGTGTGCTTTTGTGTCAGCGCCGTGAAGGACAGCGGCAAGACGGGGTTGATCGTGAAGCTGATCAATGAGTTTATCCGAGAGGGGTATCGGGTCGGCGTGATCAAACACGACGGGCACGACTATGTGATGGATCGTCCGGGGACGGACACCAGCCGTTTTGCGGCGGCAGGAGCCGTGTTCAGCGGTATTTTTTCGGACGTGAAGGCGTCGGTTTGCCTGGCGGGGAAGCGGACTCTGGAGGAGATGATCGCCCTTGCAAAAGAGCAGTGCGACATTGTCATGATCGAGGGCGCCAAGGCCTCCTCCTACCCTAAGATCGAGGTCGTAAGGGGCGCTGTCTCCGACGCGCTCGTATGTGATGAGGCCACGCTGATCTGCGTTGCAACCGATATCCTTTCGGAGGACAGCGTTTCCTGTCCGGTGTACGGACTCGACGATGTGGAAGGGATTTTTTTGTGTGTCAAAAAATACTTTGGATTGGAGATTTCCTATGAAGCTGATTAAGACGGAGGATGCGGTGGGACATGTGCTTTGCCACGACATCACCCAGATTATTCCCGGCGTGGTGAAGGACGCCGTGTTCCGGAAGGGCCATATCGTGCGCAAGGAGGATATTCCGGTTCTGCTCTCGGTGGGAAAGGAGCATTTGTATGTGTGGGAGAAGCGGGAGGGCATCCTGCATGAGGATGAGGCGGCCAAGATCCTGCGGGATCTGTGCCTGAATGAAGGAATGTCCGCCACCAGCCCCAAGGAGGGAAAAATCGAAATCCTGGCGGACACGGAAGGGCTCTTAAAGGTGGATGCCAAACGGCTGAGAGCGGTCAATGCGCTGGGGGAGATGATGATTGCCACCAGACACGGGAATTTTCCGGTAAGGCGAGGAGATAGGCTTGCCGCGGCAAGGATCATCCCGCTGGTGATCGAGGAGGAGAAAATGACGGCGGCAAGAAAAGCCGCCGGAGGAGAGCCTCTGCTTTCTATCCTTCCCTTTCAAAATCGCAGGACAGGGATCGTCACCACCGGAAGCGAGGTGGCCAGGGGAAGGATCGCGGACGCCTTCGGGCCTGCTGTCCGCCGAAAGCTGGAAGAGTACGGCGTGGAGGTCATCGGTCAAAAGATCGTCGGTGACGACCGAGAGGAGATCACGGAGGCGGTTCTTGCGTTTCTCCGAAATGGCGCGGAGATGGTCCTCTGTACAGGAGGGATGAGCGTAGATCCGGATGATCGGACGCCTGGGGCCATCCGGGCAACCGGAGCTAGGATTGTCTCCTACGGCGCGCCGGTACTGCCGGGGGCAATGTTTCTGCTTGCCTACTATGAGCGGGACGAAAGACAGATCCCCGTGATGGGGCTGCCAGGCTGTGTGATGTATGCCGGACGGACTGTTTTTGATCTGGTACTCCCGCGGGTGCTGGCGGGGGAAGTGCTGTGCGCGGAGGATCTGATCCGCTGCGGGGAGGGAGGGCTCTGCCTGAACTGTCCGGTCTGCACCTTTCCCAACTGCGGCTTCGGCAAATGACGGGGCGGGCTGTCATGCCAGTGCAACCGCAACCTACGGATATAGAGAGCAAGAAGAAAAGAGAGGCGGATGAAGGAGATATGCCGGAGTTTACACATTTTGACGGGAACGGAAACGCCATCATGGTGGATGTGACGGATAAGGGGGACACGGAGCGCACTGCGGTGGCCCGGGGAGAAATTCGGGTGAGCCGAGAAGTGTTCGATGCCGTAAAAGGCGGCACCGCAAAGAAGGGAGACGTGTTGGGGTGTGCCCGTATAGCCGGAATCCTGGCGGCCAAGCGCACCTTTGAACTAATCCCCATGTGCCATCCCCTCCTGTTGACGAAGGTGACGATCGACTTTGAGCTTCGGGAGGAAACATCCAGCATCGAAGCGTTCTGTACCGCCAAGCTGTGCGGAAAGACAGGGGTGGAGATGGAGGCGCTGACGGGAGTGAGCGTGGCGCTTCTCACTGTCTATGACATGTGTAAAGCAATGGACCGCTCCATGGAGATCACAGGCGTCTGTCTGTTGGAGAAAACCGGCGGAAAGAGCGGGCACTTTGTGAGGAAGGATCAGGCCGCAGGGCAGGATCAGACAGCAAGGATCAGACAACAGGGATCAGGTTGCAGGAATCAGGCAGCAAGGGTCAGACAACAAGAATAAAATCAAAAGGATGGATGGAAACCAAATGAAACATAAAAGGAAAAACAAAACGAATAAAGTAAAAATCAGGGCCGCGTGGATTGTGGCGGCGGCGGCGCTCTGCCTGGCGGGATGCGGGAAGGCAGGAGCGGTTTCGGGGGAAAATGCCTCCGACGTAGAGCGGGAGACCCGTACAGAGGCGGACGGCACAAACGGGGCAGGAGCGGCAAAGGCCGGGGAGGCCCAGACGGATCAGGAGCCGGTGGAGCTTACGATCCTGGCGGCGGCCAGCCTGACGGATGTCTGCGGGGAGATCAAGGAGCGGTATGAGGCAGCCCATGAGGGAGTGAACCTGACCTTCTCCTACGGCGGCTCCGGCGCTCTGCAGACGCAGATCGAGGAGGGGGCTTTGGCGGACGTATTTCTCTCCGCGGCAGAGAAGCAGATGGACGCTCTGGAGGAAGAGGGGCTGATGGACTCTGACAGCATCCAAAAGCTTTTGGAAAATAAGGTGGTCCTGATCGTGCCGAAGGACAGCACCCTGTCCCTCACCGATTTTTCGGATGTGACAGGGGAGGAGGTAACGCTGATCGGGCTCGGCGATCCGGCCAGCGTGCCGGTGGGACAGTACGCGGAGGAGATCTTTTCCTCCCTGGGGATCCTGGATGAGGTGAAGGCGAAGGCAAACTATGGGACGGACGTGCGGAACGTGCTCGCCTGGGTGGAGTCCGGCGCCGTGGACTGCGGCGTGGTGTACGCCACGGACGCCCGCACAACGGAAGATGTGACGATTGTGTCATGTGCTCCGGAGGATTCCTGCACTCCTGTCATTTATCCGGCGGGGATCGTGAAAAGCTCGGCGCATCCGGAGGAAGCCCAGCGCTTTTTGGAATATCTCCGTTCTCCGGAGGCGGAGGAGCTGTTTGAGAGCTATGGCTTTTCTATGGCTGGCGCTGAATGAGAGGCCGGGGAAGGAGATAAGGATGGATTTTTCACCTTTTTGGATATCGCTCAAGGTGGCCTTCTGCGCTACGCTTGTGGCGTTTGTGCTGGGGCTTGCGGCCGCCAGGCTGGTGTGTGCCCTGCGGAGGGGACGGTTTGTGCTGGACGGGATCCTGTCTCTGCCGATGGTGCTTCCCCCCACGGTGGTGGGCTTTTTTCTCCTGCTTTTGTTTGGAAACAGGGGGATCCTGGGAAAGGCCCTGGCTCTGGCCGGTGTGAACGTCCTTTTTACCTGGCAGGGGGCGGTGATCTCCGCCGCGGTGGTTTCCTTTCCGCTTCTGTACCGGACGGCCAGAGGAGCCTTTGAGCAGGTGGATCCGGAGCTTGTATTCGCGGCAAGGACGCTGGGGATGGGGGAGCTTCGCATCTTCTTTCGGATCCTTCTGCCGGCCGCCTGGCCCGGGGTGATGGCCGGGACGGTCCTGGCCTTTGCCAGGGCTATGGGCGAGTTTGGCGCCACGGTGATGCTGGCGGGAAATATTCCGGGCCGCACCCAGACCATGTCCATAGCGGTCTATTCGGCGGTACAGGGGGGAGACCGCACACTGGCTTACCGCTGGGTCTGCGTGATCCTGGCGATCTCCTTTGTCACCCTGCTTCTTTTAAATCTTCTCACAGAACGGCAGAAATCCGGAAGGAGGAACGGCGGATGGCGCTTTCGGTAGATCTGGAGAAACGGCTGGGGGCGTTTCGGCTGTGCGTGAAATTTGAGGCGGGCGACGAGGCGTTTGCCCTCCTGGGGGCGTCCGGATGCGGCAAGAGCATGACCCTGAAGTGTATTGCGGGCATCGAGCGGCCGGACAGAGGCCGGATCGTTCTGGACGGCAGGGTGCTCTTTGATTCGGCCGGACACATCGATATGCCCGTGCGAAAGAGAAGGGTGGGCTATCTGTTTCAGGATTACGCGCTCTTTCCCAATATGACGGTGCTTGACAATCTCTGCTGCGGGATTCCCGGGAACCGGAGGGAGCGCAGGAGAAAGGCGGGGGAATACCTGGAGCGCTTTTATCTGGAGGGACTGGAGGAGCGCTATCCCTGGCAGCTCTCCGGAGGACAGAGACAGCGGGCGGCGCTTGCGCGGATGCTGGCGGCAGAGCCGGATATCCTGATGCTGGACGAGCCCTTTACGGCCCTGGACAACGATCTGAAATGGCAGATGGAGCGGGAGCTCATGGATGTGATCTCCCGATTTGAGGGGACGACGCTCTTTGTGTCCCACGACCGGAACGAGGCGTATCGCCTCACCGAGCGGATCGCGGTCATGGAGGCCGGGGCGTTTGTGGAGGTGCGGGACAAGCGGGAGCTTTTCGCCGGGCCCCGAACCCTTGCGGCCGCGCTTCTGACCGGCTGTAAGAACGTGACACGGATCGAGCGGAGGGCGGACGGCCGCTTTTTTGCGGTGGACTGGGGAATTTTTTTAAAGGCCGTAGAGGGGATGGAATCTGTCGGGTATGTCGGTTTTCGGGCCCACTACTTCGAGCCGGTTAAGGAGGACGCGCCGGAGAACGTGCTGGAATGTGAGATCCTGCGGGTGGTGGAGGACACCTTCTCCGTGATCGTCCTGTTTCGGCAGAAGGGGAATCCGGAAAGGGGCGACCGGTCGCTGCTTCGCTACGAGCTGTCGAAGGAGGCCTGGAGCCGTCTGGAGGGACGGGGATGCGAGACGCTCCGCTTAAAAATTCCGCCGGAGAAACTGATGCCTTTGGAGAGGAGGGATGCCTTTGGAACCGGTGATGAGGGATGATCTGGGAAGAGTCATCGATTATCTGCGGATCTCGGTGACGGACAAATGCAATCTGCGGTGTCAGTACTGTATGCCCCAGGAGGGCGTCCGGAGGCTCTCCCACGAGGCGGTTTTGACGCTGGAGGAGATCGCCAGAGTGTGCCGTGTGATGGCCTCCCTTGGCATCCGAAAGGTGCGCGTCACCGGAGGGGAGCCTCTGGTGCGCAAAAATATCGTCAAGCTGATCGCGGACATACGGGATCTGCCCGGGATCGGGGAGATCGCTATGACCACCAACGGCGTCTGCCTGGCGCCTGTGGCGGAGGAGCTGAGACGGGCGGGGCTGGATCGGGTAAATATCAGTCTGGACACGCTGCGGCCGGAGCGCTACGCCCGAATCACGGGGCGGGACGCGCTGAAGGAGGTGCTGTGCGGGCTGGAGGCCGCCCTGTCCTCCGGTATGGCGGTTCGGGTGAACTGTGTCCCCTGTCGGGAGTTTAACGAGGAGGATCTGGAGGAGGTGGCAGGGCTTTCAGAGAGCCGTCCGGTGGATGTGCGCTTTATCGAACTGATGCCCATCGGCTGCGGCGCCCGCTTTCAGGGAATCCCCTCCGGAGAGATCCTGGGGCGTCTGACGGCGCGCTTCGGAGAGCCAAAGGAGCTGCCCTCCGGGCGCGGGGACGGCCCGGCCCAATACTATAGATTTCCGGGGCTTTTGGGGAGGATCGGCGTGATCAGTCCGATCTCCCACAAATTCTGTGACCGGTGCAACCGGGTGCGGCTCACCGCCGAGGGGCGTCTGAAGCTCTGCTTACAGTACGATTACGGAATGGATCTGCGGGAGCTTCTGCGGGAACCGGACGTAAGCGACGAGAGGATCCGGCAGCGGATCGCGGAGGCGGTCCGGCAGAAGCCGGGGGAGCATCATTTTGAGGGGCCCGGGGAGGACGCGGATGGGCGGAAGATGTATCAGATAGGAGGATAAAGAGATGGGAACCGTAAAAGCGGTCTGTATCAGTGAAAAGAAGGGGACTGCCAAGCAGAACATAGGGGAGTGCCGCCTGATCGAAAACTACGGATTGGAGGGGGACGCCCACGCGGGAAACTGGCACAGACAGGTGAGCCTTCTCTCCTATGAGGAGGTGGAAAAATTCCGCGCCAGGGGAGCCCGGGTGGAGGACGGCGCCTTCGGGGAGAATCTTCTGGTGGAAGGGTTTGATTTTAAGACCTACCCGGTGGGCACCCGCTTTGTCTGCGGCGATGTGATCCTGGAGATCACGCAGATCGGGAAACAGTGCCACTCGGAGTGCGCGATCTTTCATCAGGTGGGAGACTGCATTATGCCCCGGGAGGGCGTCTTTGCCAGGGTGATCCGGGGAGGCGTGATCCGGGTGGGGGATGAGCTTGGGCTTCTCGTGGAGCGGGAGCCGGAAAAGGAAGCGTCTTTTCTGGCGGCCGTCCTGACCGCCAGCGACAAGGGGGCGGCGGGAGAGCGGGAGGACGTAAGCGGCCCGGCCATAGAAGAGATTCTCTTGAAAAACGGCTATCGGGTGGCGGAAAGGGTCCTTCTGCCCGACGAGGAGGAGGCGCTGTATCGGGAGCTGGTGCGCCTTGCCGACGAGGAGCGGGTGGATGTGATCTTTACCACCGGAGGGACCGGGCTCTCCCCCAGGGATCACACGCCGGAGGCCACTCTGCGGGCGGCCACCAGGAATGTCCCGGGGATCGCGGAGGCCATCCGGGCGTACAGTCTCACCATCACCCCCCGCGCTATGCTCAGCAGGGCCGTCAGCGTGATGCGGGGGAGGACGCTGATCATCAATCTGCCGGGAAGCCCCAAGGCCGTGCGGGAAAGCCTTTTGTATATTTTGCCCACGTTAGAGCACGGGATCCGGATTATGAAGGGCCTGGATGGGGAATGTGCACGATAAAGAATAATTTTTTTCATTTTCCTTGTAATTATTGCACAAATAAATTACAATAAAAATAGTCGGGCCGATAGGGCGATAGAGAATCGTATGCAAAGTATAGGAGGTTTTTCATGCACTCAAAAAATGTGATTCACACGAACGAGGTGAATGAAAAGGTTACCAAATTTCTGGACAAATACGTCAAGCGCGTGAAAGCGTGTCCGCCGGGCGTATGTCCGATATCGGTGCAGCTCTCTTTTTTGGAGAGCGCCAGGACGCAGACTTGCGGCAAGTGCGTTCCCTGCCGCGACGGTCTGGAGCAGGTGGAAAACATGATGCGGAAGATACTGGACGGCAAGGCGGACATGGAGACCTTTGACAACATGGTGGCGCTGGCCCACATGATCCAGGACACCGCCGACTGTGCCATCGGCTATGAGGCGGCCAACATCGTGCTGCAGAGTGTGGAGCTGTTCCACGACGAGTACATGAGCCATATTCGGGAACACCGGTGCCAGGCGGAGATCGGACAGAAGGTTCCCTGTATCTCCTATTGTCCCGCCAATGTGGACATTCCGGGTTACATAGCGCTGATCGGGGAGCACCGCTACGCGGATGCCATCAACCTGATCCGGCATGACAATCCCTTTCCCACCTCCTGCGCTTTTATCTGTGAGCATCCCTGTGAGGAGAAGTGCAGAAGAGATCTTCTGGACAGTCCCGTCAACATACGGGGGCTGAAAAAGTTTGCGGTGGATCAGATCGCCGCGGATCAGGTGAAGGTGCCGGAGTGCAACGTGTCCACCGGCAAGAAGATCGCCGTTGTGGGCGGCGGCCCGTCGGGGCTTACCACGGCCTATTTCCTCTCCCTGATGGGACATAAGGTGGTGGTGTACGAGGAGCGGGAGGCGCTGGGAGGAATGTTGCGCTACGGCATCCCCAACTACCGGCTTCCCAAGAACCGGCTGGACGAGGACATCAAGGCGATCCTCTCCACCGGAAATATTGAGGTGCGGTACAATACCTGCGTCACAAAAGACGTCACCATGGAGCAGCTTTTGGAGGAGTACAACGCGGTCTATATCGCTATCGGAGCCCAGGTGGGCAAGCGCGTGAATATCGAGGGAGTGAACAGCAACGGCGTGTTCAACGCGGTGGATATGCTGGGGGAGATCGGGCGCGGGAATGTGCCGGACTATACCGGAAAGCGCGTGATCGTCGTGGGCGGCGGCAACGTG
>CANRLX010000100.1 GCA_947631615.1 uncultured Acetatifactor sp. | reverse complement strand
CAACACGATGCTATTTTTATTTCCTTATACCATGTCGCGCGGTTCCGGCGTCAGCCGGGAGCGCGACTGGTATTTTTGGGTATAATAGCGATTTTGATGCTATTATACCACATTGTCCTGGACTTTCACAAGGGATAATTGTATCTTTTCGACAATTCGTTATTCTATAAGCTTTGCACACACTTCCCCACATAGAAAACGCAGCGGCAGAGGACCGATCTCTGCCGCTGCGGCGTGATATGATCTTGCGTTTACATCAATGAACGATTTTGCCCTTATCGCGGGACAATGCGACAGGCGGCGCGAATGACCGCTTGCAAATAGCAAAAATTTGGCTTTCATAAAGGGCGCGGTTTTGCAAAACATAACCCCGGACAAGTCAATAGGACGGCAATGCAAAACGGCCTCCGCCGTTTTGGACAGCCCTCCTCCCCTTTGTCCAATGCAACGGAAAGGAGTGCTAGAACAATGGCGAAGAATTCCAACCAGCTCGTGAATCCCAACGCCCGTGACGCGATGGATCGCTTCAAGATGGAAGCCGCCTCCGAGGTCGGCGTCAACCTGAAGCAGGGTTATAACGGCGACCTGACCAGCCGTCAGGCCGGTTCCGTTGGCGGCCAGATGGTCAAAAACATGTGTCCCATACGAACATTGAGATTTCGGAGAAATGACCGCAATGCGATGGGGCACCAAACGCCGATCACCTACATAGCCACACTGGTCATATAGACAAAAGCGTCGGACCCTGTACGCATTCGTCACAGGGTCCGGTTCTATCTTTCCCGCTCTACTGCGGGAGCGCAGTCGATACGGCTGGAATACCGCCTGGTGACAATCTCGCCGAATATGCACATTCCAACGCCGGGTGTTGTGATTTGGGGCAAAATATGATACACTTGCTTTAATGAAACATCCTTGCAAAAGGAGGACGTACAATGCCGGAGATTTCGCTGTTTGGCGGCATACGGATAAATGTTCTATGACGACCACAATCCACCGCACTTTCACGCAGAATACGCCGGGTATAAGGCCCTCATAGACATTCAGCGCGGTTATGTTATCAAAGGGGCACTCCCGTTCCGGCAGTTGAAATTTGCCCTTGCCTGGGGCGAGATGCACCGGGACGAGTTGATGCAAAACTGGGAACTTGCCAAAGATCAGCAGCCGTTGAAGCAGATCGCGCCACTCATGTAAAGGAGATCATAGCATGGAACTTTTTCCCTCTGTTGTGCAAGTCATTCCCGGCGATGACTTCACTGTTTATGCTTACTGCAGCGATGGGGCTGTTCGCCTGGTGGATGTAAAGCCTTATATCGCCAAGGGTGGCGTATTCGCGCCGCTGGCCG
This sequence comes from uncultured Acetatifactor sp., assembly GCA_947631615.1. GTDB lineage: Bacteria > Bacillota > Clostridia > Lachnospirales > Lachnospiraceae > Acetatifactor. The sequence continues at coordinate 9,112 of CANRLX010000100.1, read as the reverse complement.
ACCCCGCTTTTTTTCGGGAGCGCCTGACAGTGATAAATGACGCTGTTGCCTGGGATATTGCCGGGAACAGAGCCCCGACGGCCTGCGTAGACTTGGACAGCTTCACGATTTTTGAAAAAGCCCCCATTGTGGACGACCCACTGGGCGCGCTGGAAACGGCATAAACGCAGGTGCGTCACCCCTCTTCTCCTGAAAGTGCATATACAAATGCCTAACGGGCAGAAAAAATAGAACAGCGGCCAGATCATGGCCGCTGTTTTGATTCCATATTGTTTTTTTGGATGAGAGCCAGTTTTTCATGGCGCGTCAGGCGCTTGATCTGCACCTCCCTGCGCATCGCCTCGTTTTTGCTGGGAAATGTCTCAAAATATACGAGTTCCACCGGTCGGCGGGCCCGGGTATATTTCCCCCCTGTTCCGGCATTGTGGGCGGCGACCCGTTTCGTAAGGTCGTTGGTCCAGCCGGTATACAGCGACCCGTCCCGGCAGCGGAGGATGTAGGTATAGTTCATCATGCTATCCGTCCTTTGAGCCTATCGATCAGCCATCAGAACGTGTACCGCTCTGGGTAGAGAACAAACAAGATCTCGTACAATCGACTCTCCGACCACATATGGCACGGCCATTTTACTGGTCGCGCCAGTCCTCTATGACAAGTCCATCGACGCGGGCAAACTCCCGAACATTATTCGTGACCAGAACAAGTTCCTCCGCCTTTGCGTGGGCTGCTATAAGCGAGTCCAGCGGCCCGATCTGTACAGAGCGCCGCTCCAGGTCAGCCCGTATGCGTCCATACTCTTCGGCGGCAGTGTCGTCAAAGGGGATGACCTTGAATATCGTCAGCATCTTGAGCAGTGCCACGCGGTTCTGCTCTCTGTATGCACTCTTCTCCACGCCGTGCTCCAACTCAGCCAGTGTGATGCTGGAGATGCACAGTCCGTCTGTCATATGCTCCCTGATCCTGGCGATGACGCTCTGCCTCTTCCCATGGATCAGATCGATGCAGACGTTCGTATCAAGCATATATCTCATATAGCTTCTCTCTGCTGCTGTTGGCCCTGGTTCCTGCCTTCAGCAAGGAAGTCCCTGGAAAAGCCATTGACGCCCTCCAGGAACGCATTGAATGCCTCCGCCTTGGGCACCAGCAGCACCACGGACCCAACACGGCTGATAAGGACTTCATCCACATCGAACCGATAATTCTGCGGCAGCCGGACCGCCTGGCTCCTGCCGCTCATAAACACCTTGGCCGTATCCATATTCGCCCCTCCTTTGATATATATCATAGTATATGCCAAACACCAGGTAAAGTCAATCTTCAGCCTCAATCCCCTCCGTTTCACACTTTTATACACCATTTCACCCCCAATTATCACACTTTTATTTGCTGATCATTAAGCCATCCGGCAAAAAATAACCACCAATGCAAAAAGCCTAGGTGTGGTCTCCCACACCTAGGCCTTGTTTGCGGGGCCCGTCCACTCGCGGATCTTAAGAGTCATTCTATTGCGCTCCCGTTCCGTAATCAGGCCCTTCTCGTAGAGGACTTGGTTGTAGTAGTGAAGCCATATCCGGCTCGCTACGACCTCTTTGGACTTCTCCGGGCGTTTTACCTTTGCCGCGATATGGCCTCACCTCCCTCTTAAATCATACCCATTTCACCCCCCTGAACAACAGACTTGCGATTGCTTTTGCGCACAAAGATTCTACTTTTCCTCTTATATGTTATACAATTATAAAAACCAACTTGTTCACCTGCCAGGAACAAGTTTAATCATGGCCCTCGGCAATCCTGATGAGCACTGCCTTGTTGAGCTTGAAATAGCGCTTTGTACCACAGCCCGGATATCTGGCTGCCTTTCTCAGCGTTTTGCCTTCCTGGACCTGCCATAGCGCCCCGCATGATAGCAGCATATTGCCTATCTCGGTCGTAGAGTACTTGGGCCTGCTCAGGCCGTTCGCCGCAACATACCGATTATACCAGTCCAGCACAGTGCTCGGAAGCACGTAGATGCTGTTCTGATCGGAGAAGACGGCCTGTCTCTTTGCCTCTACAGACGCATAAACAGGAACCATTTCAGGCGTGCCGCTCGCGATACCTTCATCGATCGCTTTGCAGAGAACCGTCTCCGGTTGATCAGACAAATATAGGTCCATATTGTACTTGATACATTGCACCACGCAACTCCGCAAGTATTGGACTACAACATCCATGGCCGGGGTCCACTGACTTGTACCTTTTCCATATTCCACCAGGACGTCGATCGCCGTCATCAGGATGACTTGATCATACCGATAGCGGTCATGGGCAAAGCGGCAAGGCAACAGATCCCTCCTGTGGGCGCTCCCACAGGCAGCTATAAACTGTACCATCTTGTCGTAGTTCGCAGCCACAAAACTGAGAAACGAATACATGAACGGAGCCAACCGGGGCCTTTGCTGTACATATGAAAGCAGTTCCGCATCGACATCACCACGTGCCAGAGGGCAGATCAGAAGCCTGGACAGCGATGAGCCATGACATGGAAGGAACTCGCCGGTTATAATGGCCCCTCCCTCGGCCTCATACTGGCCAAGGGAGGGTTGAAAATCCCGATTCCGCTGTCGCCCGTTGGCATCCCCGTAAGCACGGATGATCGCCTCAAGGTTTCGTTTCTGTTCATTCTGTTCAGACCTGTCGCTGCCTGGCTTCAGATCGTCAAATAGCGCCACTGCATCCTTATATTCCGAATAGGCCCCTTCCAAAGCTGCCAGTGTCGATGAAAGAGGGTGCTTCGGATTGATGGTGTTTTCCAGCTGCGTGACCGCGGAGGCAAGGCTGGATTTCATGGCCCCCGTAGCTCCCAGAAGGAACAGCACGAAACGCGGCAGCCAACCAGCCTGTCTAAACAAAGTGTAAAGAAAGCCGACCACAGTATGCAGCAGCAACATAGCGGCCACCCAAGACCTGGGCGTCAACTTCGTCATTTCAAAAAAGGCATTGAGAGTGCCGATCTGGTTGTCAGCACAATTCATAAACCTTTGTCCCTTCACGGATGTCACAGGTACGGTACCGGCAGCAGAGATACTCCCTGCCACCGTTGCGTACAGAGGCGCTCCATTGACAGAACACCACCCTGGTTCATCCCGTTCAATAGTTCTGTCCAGCATGCCATCTCTCATGATGACCAAGTTGAGATACCTTTTTAGGTCCTTCTTCTCTCCCCGCAGGACAAAACCTGCCAGCTCCAGAAGCCACTTTCCTTCACTGAACAGTTTCACCGCAACATCGCGCTGAAACCGTTCTCCGTTTAGTTGCACAGAGCACCTGTAGAAACTCCGCCTCTCACCTTCAACAGTCTGATCAATACTCACAGTACAATTCATGAGTGCTTTCCCTTCATATTGAAGCCAGCCATCATTACTAGACGAAAAACCATTCGCCTCCATGAGGTTATGGTAATCACAGTATACCTGAGTATTGGCACACGTTTGAATCGGATCATAGCCTACAGAACCAACCGGAGGTATGGTATTCTGCATTCCAGGAGCCGCCGTCTGAGCCGTTTCCGTATCATTTGTCTGGGCTTCAGCGGTCGGTTGTATGGCCGCAAAAGCCCGGTCCCGTTGGTGCTCCTCATGAGGACGACTGTTGTCCACCGTGGCCGCCATCACTTTTGGTTCCGGCGTTACACCCACGTTGGCTGCTGTAGCTTCGGCATCGGCCGCTTTCGCAGCTTCGGCTGTTGGCTGCTGCACACCATGGTCACCTACGAGGATGGTATTGCCAACTTGATGACTTTTCAGGTTTTCCTGCACATAGACTCCTCCATTCTTTCAGCCTATCACGGCATTAGATCAAAGTGCGTCTATCTGCAATCAGCACTTCCGTTGTTCAGTTTTCAAGGTACAGGGTACTTGACGTACCATGCTTACCATACCATCTTCATCTACATAAAGAATCTGTAACATTCACTCAGTAAATCTCCATCAAACCCGCATGGTTACTGATATCTTTAATTGTAAAACTGTACGACGCAAAAATGAGGCAGGTATGCCCCGCCCCATTTTAGTCTGTTTCGCCAAGTTACAGCTTCGATTATCCAAGTGGCACTTCCAACGGACCAACGGCTCAAATTACCGCCCTTTCATCAAGGTGGGAAAGGCAACCGCTCAGTCAGTACGTGCTATTAGCCTCCCAAGCAGCAACTATCGTATATAGTTCATTCTCGATGCTGGCTCTATCGCCTACCACCTGAAAGCTCTCCGGCATAATTCCCTTCCCTTGAAGAATAAAAACGTTCTTCTCATAAAGGCTATGTATTATTCTCCAGAAGAAGTCTTCACTGTCAAACTCATACAGGCCAAAATCTTTAGAACGTTTTCGTATCCCAGTGAACATTTCTCTTTTGTATATGGACGAATCGTAATCGTAGTATTTTAGAGCGAGCAATAGAAACGTTGCATAATCTATATCTTTCTTTACCCCCAAACTGCGCACATTTCCAACATGATCTTTTAAGCACATCGGGTTTAATTTACTAGCCATTGTCTTATACATTTCCAGTGTTTTAGAATTTGCGTTATCTTTTCTTAAATCTGTTTTCTTGTCATTAGGCATGCACTTTTCACCGCTATAGAAAGAAGCTATACTCTGTAAGACATACGCTAAACAAATCACAGCATTTGCTTTCCTGTATATACGATCCCGCTCCGAATCGAGCTTTGAGTCACTATCAAGAAAATAGTCCGCTAAAGCATCCAATTCATTTAGCATTTGTTCGTTGGTAATCTGTCTTTCTAAACCATTATCGGTGTACGTATAATACAGATCATCAAAAAACCGGTTAATCTTATTTTTCTCATATACATTATTGGCAATATCCTGCGCGTTTTTCATTGATTCTACAATATGCAGCGTCGGATATATTTCTTTTCTTATTATTCCTATAATATCGTCAACCACCGCCTGGGATCCGTCGATTTTCTGCGGAATTGTTCTGAAAAAGTTGACAGTCCACTTTAATAGATCAAATGGATTGTTCGATATAGGATCATGATTACTTCTCAGCAATTCAAGGATAGCATTCCGTATTGTTTTGTTTCCATCGCCCTTAGACTGAAGATAATCTATGACATGTTTAAAATTAATTGCCAACTGGATATGATCTGTCTTAAAATCTTCAAGCAGTTTATATTTTGTTCGATCCGTCTCATTCTTATCTTGGGCATCCATAAAATAGAGTAAATCTGCATTTAGCAGCGATGCTATGCACCTTACACTTTCCTCTTCGTCCTTTAGTCGAATGGATATGATATTCTCTGCCAACTTAAACAGATTGCACTTTTTCACGGCAGCAAGGTTGTTTTCCGGAACGGGGTTTATGCCATAAATGATCTTATAATATTTCCCATTATCCAAGTACAATGAACTTTTGGCGCTGCTATACTTAGACGGTTCCGGGTCAAGAAGTCTGTTTGTTACCCTTTGAAGAGACGTCTGCTTTTTTCCCGCGCCACAAATATTCTTGTTTATTGCGATGTGAAAGAACACCGCAAAATTTAAAGGGAACTTTCTTAGTATCATGTGTTCTCTCTCCTTCGTTAAAACACCACCGGTTCGTATTATCAATTAGCGGCATTTGGGATTATTCTAAAAATCGTGCCAATGAACCATCACTTGCAAAAAAGCAGCATGGAGTGTACACTTTCCCGGGTGTACACTTCTTGTGTCTCCCAGCCATCCGGTAAAACGCGCTATATAACCGATATCCGCATATCAGCGATACGCCAAAAATAGGGCATTGAATACGCAAAATCAAGGATACCGGCCCCTATTGCTCCAGCAGCCGCCCATAATTTCTTCTGGCATAGATCACCCGAGCGACCGTGACCAACTTTTTCTCCTCGTCTACCCAGTAAAACATCAGATAGTTGTGCACCAACAGCTTTCGGTACTCATGCCCCAGCGGGCGGATCGGCATATGAACGGGATTGGCATAGGGAAAGGCCCGTATACTGTCCCCCGCCTCGATCAGTTCCACCGCCAGCTGCTCCGCGGCGATGGGATTTTTCAGTTTCCCGCTGATATACCGGACAGCCTCGACCATATCCTCCTGGGCTAATGGCAGGTATTCCAGATCATACACCCGGCTCTCCCCCTATGGCGTCACGCATGGCCTTCAAAACCTCCTTGGAGGAATAGCGTTTGTCGGTGAACTCCGCCTCCCGTTCCGCCTCCTGGAGCTTGAAGTAGACCTCGCTCTCCAGCTGGAGGTTCTCATATGCCTCCATGCTCAGAACGACCATATCGCCGTACCCATTCTTTGTGAGGAATACAGGCTTTGCCGTCTCATGCACGATCCTTGAAATGTCGGCAAAATTGTTCCGCAGATCGGAAACAGGCCTTATCGTATCCATAGTATCGACCTCCTGTACATATTTTAGCATAATTGCGCTAAATTATCAAGCATTTCATCGAAACACCTCCGCCCCAAGCAAAAAAGAAAAGCCGTGCCGCTGGGGTCCACCCAACGACACAGCCTCTTTTATACATCCTTTGCGGTCTCCTTCAGGTACCGATAGAGCGTGGACTTCTTTACGCCGGTGAGCTCTTCGATCTCCTTGAGCGTGTACTCGCCGGTGGCGTATAGCCGCATAGCATGGACCAGCTTCTCCTTGTTCATTCTGGGTCTGCCGCCCACATGGCCCTTGGCCCTGGCAGCCTTCAGTCCCTCTGCCGTGCGCTCCGCTATGGTGTCTCTCTCGAACTGGGCGATTGCGCTCATGAGGGTGAACAGCAGTTTGCCGGAAGGTGTGCTGGTATCAATGGATTCTTTGAGGCTAACCAGCTGCACGCCCTTGGCCTGGAATTGCTCCACCAGTTCTATCAGGTTCTTGGTACTCCTGCCCAGTCTGGACAGCGACTCCACGACCACCGTGTCTCCCGATTGCAGCTTCGCCAGTAGCCTGTCCAGCTCCGGGCGGTTCTTCTTGGTGCCGCTTATCTTCTCGGTGAACAGCTCGTCGATCCCGCGTTGCTTCAGCATGATCACCTGGCGGTCCAGATTCTGGTCCAGCGTAGACACGCGGGCATAACCATAGGTCATTCTTTCACCTTCTTTCCGAAAAACGATTGAGTTTTGGGAGACTGATTTTGGGCCATGTTTTGGGAGAAGTATTGATACTATATACCGTTCCATCCCCATGGGAATTTGGGAGGATGGGAAAAGGGCCCAATAATCTTCCTTTTTGAGCCACATTTCTTATGCCGCTTTCCCGCCTGTGATAATGTAAATAATGATCTTGATGATGATCTTGGGCATCTGCTCTCACCTCCCCTCCAGGGGCATAACTGTGATCCCCGCTCTCTCCATCAGCTCCGCAAACTCGCAGATGTGGTACAGGTGCCGCCCCACCTCCAAATGGGTCTCGTCGATATAGCGGCAGACCTCATCCAAGTGCCTGCCATCCGGCAGCTGAGAACGGATCTCTCCTCCATCCGGGATACGGAACAGCTCTTTGTAAGCCGACGTGATGAAGCGGATGCCCTGCTTGGCCCTCTCCATATGCCTGTTGAGCCATTCCCGCACATAACAGTAGCAGTACACGTTGTACAGGCCCGGGTTGGGATCGAGCCGGAGCATATAGGCATACTTCTCCGTATCAACCCGGTAACCGTAGTCATACCGATCTGGGTCGAAAGCCCCCTCCGGTCTGCCCATACAGAACGCCGCCAGACTGCGCCGATCTTTGAGCATCCCGCCATACTTTCCATCAAAGCGGAGGGCGTTGACGACCGCATCCAGTTCCGCTTTGAATTGGTCTGTCTTCAGGCTGCCTATATGGTCGTCCCAGTCGGAGTAGAAGTGTCTCCCGTCTGAACCCATATCTGCCCGCAGGTGCCCGATGCAGCCGGTCTGGGCCATGATTTGGTTGCTCTGGGTGTAGCAGTAAAGCCGCTCCTCTGGCTTCATGGGGCGGATCGTCAATTCCAACTGGCCGTTCGCCCCTCCCATCATACGGCCTCCTGGTACTCGCCATCCCATACCGTCTCGTCGTTCAGTTCTCCCATATCCGGCGCCAACTGCGTCTTCACCGTCTCATCCGTCGCCAGGGCCCGCCGGAAGTCCGCCTTGATGGGGGCGTATTTCAGCACCTGCTTGATGAGGGTCTTTTTCGCCATGCCCTCGTAGTTGCTCTTCCACGGGCTGAACTGCGCGTCGATACCCTTGGAATACTCCCTGGCATAGGCGTCCACATCCTCCTTGCTCATGACCTCGAAACCGTAGCCGCCGTTGGTCAGCTTGAACAGGCCATAGAACAGCGTGATCTCGCCCCGATCCTTCAGCACAGGCCGATGGACCAGTTTGGCATTCAGACCCAACTCATACTCGAAGAAGTCATTCTCATGGACCGCCTGGGCCTGGATCATCTGCACCTGGGGATTGCGATAGCAAAGATCAATGAGTCCCTTGTAGCCGATCTGGAACTGGCATTCCAGCACCCCCTTGTTCTTGAAGGGGATGAGATATGCCTGGCCCAGAGGCGTGTTGGGCTCCAAGCCAAGCTGTGCCGCGTTCATCATGGCGGAGATGAAGCTCATGGGGGTGCATTCCCGCAGCTTGGGGGTGGTGTTCAGGGCCGACAGGGCCATCCGGGTGAATCGCTCCACGGTGATGACCTCCGGCAGTGCCTTCTTGATCTCCGGCTGCATGGCCCGGATCATATCCGCGATGGTCATGCCCTTGGTCAGTTTTACTTCCTCGCTGCCCGTGTCAGCTTTTCTTGCCAATGTCTCTTTCACGTCCATATTCGTAAGTCCTTTCATAAAGATAAAATAAGGGAGGGCAGGGCTCACGCCCTGCCTTCCTCATGCCGCGCTCACAGAAAAGCGTCTGGTAGATGTGGTTTTCAGATACTCCTGATAGATCTCCGGCTCCTCCGCTTTCAGCAGCTTTGTATCCAGCCTCGCGGTGCTCACCGGCGTCCATGTCACCCTGTAATGCTCGTTGGCGGCGCTCTCGCTGTCCTTCATATACAGCTTGATCCGCTGGTCGATCTGGGACTTCTCCCGTTCCATCTGGTCGATAAGGCGCTTCAATTCCTCTCGTCTTCGGAGTTGGTCGTCAAAC
>CANRLX010000099.1 GCA_947631615.1 uncultured Acetatifactor sp. | reverse complement strand
AAGACGGGAGAGTATACCATCGAGCCCCTGGGTCAGGTGGCGGACAAGCCTGTGTACAGCTTCATCAAGCGGACGTTCGACATCATTGCGTCTGCCTTGGCGCTGCTGGTGCTGCTTGTCCCCATGCTGTTGATTGCTCTTGTGGTCAGCGTCACGTCGGAGGGCGGGCCGCTGTTTTCTCAGGAACGTCTGGGGAAGGACGGTAAGCCGTTCAAGATGGTGAAGTTTCGCACGATGCGGAAAGATGCGGAAAAGGACGGGGCACAGTGGTCCCGTGGCGATAATGACCAGCGAATCACAAAGGTGGGCGCTTTTCTGCGGAAAGTGCGTTTGGACGAGCTGCCCCAGCTTCTGAATATTCTAAAAGGTGACATGAGCATCGTAGGTCCCCGTCCCGAGCGCAAGGTTTTCTACGACGAATTTGAGACGTATATCCATGGATTCAGTGAGCGGCTGAAGGTGAAGCCGGGGCTGACGGGCCTGGCACAGGTCAACGGCGGATATTTTCTGCGTCCGGAAGAGAAGATCGTCTACGACGTGGAGTACATAAAAAATCGGTCCGTGCTATTGGATGTGAAGATACTGTTTAAGACTGTCGGCGTTATTTTGGCGGGGGGGGGTCTTACTAGACTTTCGATCCGGCCGCATCTGCTGCGCTCCTGCGCGAACGCTTAAGGGGGCGGCGGCATGACGGAGAGAACGATCCAAAGATATGCCCTCACCAGGAGACAGAAAAACTACCTGGCGGTCAAGTATGCCGTAGACTTTCTGATCGCGCTGATAGCGGTGCTGGTGCTGGCGATACCGATGGTGTTGATCGCGGTGATACAGAAGATCCTGGAGCCGCGGGAGCCGGTGCTGTTCCGGCACGAGCGTGTGGGCAAGGATGGAAAGAAATTCATGCTGTGGAAGTTCCGGAGCATGAAGAGCAGCGCGCCGCAGTACATGGCGGCGGGGTATTTTGCCAACAGCGAGGAGTATATAACGCGCTTCGGGCGGTTCTTGCGAAGCACGAGTTTGGACGAGCTGCCGCAGCTGATACAGGTGCTGACAGGGAAGATGAGTCTGATCGGGCCGCGGCCGCTGATACCGCAGGAAGAGACGGTGCACGAGCTGCGGAAGGCGGCTGGCGTATATCAACTGCGTCCGGGCATGACGGGTTGGGCGCAGGTGAACGGCCGGGACTTGGTGACAGACGAGGACAAGGCGGCGTACGACCGGGAGTATTTGGAGAATGTGGGTCCGGAACTGGACTGGACGATATTTTGGACGACGATCCGTAAGGTTCTTCTGCGCAAGGATATCAAAGAGGGAGCGCATTTGGATATATAAACTTCTGAGATTGATTAAGATGGTGACGAGTTGTGGAAAAAGGTAATTATCTGATCGCCGCACACATGCCGCATTTTTTTGTTACATTCTTATGCAGTAATATACGGCTTTTACAAAGCCTCGGGTGTGAGGTGCATTGCGCTAGCAATTTCCTGTTGGACAGAGATGCGGAGAGACAACTCCATGAAATGGGCGTTATCACGCACCAGGTCGACATCCAGAGGTCTCCTTGGTCGCCAAAGAATGTTTTAGCTGTTCACCAGATGTTCGATGTGATTCGGCAGATCGATGCGGTTGGCGTGCATTGTCACACGCCGACGGGCGGAGTCGTTGCCCGGCTGGCGGCCAAGCTGGCGGGGGTCCATCCGGTCATTTATACCGCGCACGGCTTTCACTTTTATAAGGGCGCTCCAGCGAAAAATTGGCTCATCTATTATCCGGTGGAGTGGCTGTGTGCACATTGGACAGATGTGCTTATCACGATCAATCAGGAAGACTATGACTTGGCCAGGCGGCGTATGCATGCTAAGCGCGTGGAGTATGTTCCCGGTGTGGGGATCGACCTTAAAAAGTTCTCGCCGGACCTTCTCTCTCAGGAAGAGAAGGAGCGGAAGAGAGTTGGACTCGGCCTTGCCAAGGGCGAAAAAATGCTGCTGTCCGTTGGGGAGCTTATTCCCCGAAAAAATCATGAGATCGTTATAAAGGCGTTGGCTCAGATGGACGATCCCAAGCTGAAATACTACATATGTGGGCAGGGAAAGCTGGAAAGTGAACTTCAGGACCTGATCGATCGATCAGGGCTGTCAGAGTCTGTAAAGTTGCTTGGATATAGGAACGATATTTCAGAACTGTGCGAGTGTGCGGACCTGTTTATATTTCCGTCCCTGCAGGAAGGCTTGCCAGTGGCATTAATGGAGGCGGTGGCGTCTAAAGCGCCGGTGATCTGCTCAGACATCCGCGGCAACAGGGAGTTGGTGGGAAATAAGGCGTTGTTTTCTCCGACAGACCTACCCGCGATCATGGATAAGATCAGAGAATACCTATCCGGGGACAGATTGGAGGAGACCGCGCACAACTATACTGCGCTGAAAAACTATGACCTTTCCAATGTGATAAAGAACATGGGCAATATCTACACGGGGGGGGCAGTACATCTTCTTGACGTTGCGGCGTACCAAAGAGTGCGCAAGGAGATGGGCGTATCGATTAACGATCGGCTCCTGTTTTCCGTTGGGGAATTGAACAGGAACAAAAACCATGAGGTGGTCATCAGAGCAATCGCAAAGCTTAATGACGAATTGGTCCACTATGCCATTGCCGGCGTCGGCGAGCTGCACGATCATCTTTTGGACCTGGCAAGGTCTCTCGGCGTCGCCGAACAGGTACATCTGCTTGGATATCGCAGTGATGTAAAGGTGTTATATAAGGCTGCGGATATCTATATCCATCCCAGTATACGTGAGGGGCTGTCGGTAGCACTTATGGAGGCGCTCGCGTCCAAGACGCTGACGATCTGCTCCAATATTCGGGGGAATAACGACATCGTGCCCGAAAGCGCTATGTTTTCTCCCAGCGACGTGCAGGAAACGGCGGAAATAATACGGGAGTATTTGTCGCATAACAAATCGGAAGAGATTGCGGACAATTATGAAAAGCTGCAGACATATGACCTGAAAAGAGTGATGCCGGTCATGATGGGTATTCTACAAAGTCTGTGATCTATGCGCTATTTGTTTGTTTGTTCTTCTGTAGTTTTTAAATACTGAATGTCTTTCAGGCGGCGTACTGTGTGGTGTTCGTGCCGGTTTTCGTCGGATCCAGCATGAAAGTATTTTATGATTTCGAATCATAATGAGAGGATCGAATTACGACATGTTTATTTTAAAAGGCTTGTTTTGTGAACATTTGCTGGTGGCGGATCAGGATGCCAGATCCAGTAGCGTCGGCAATATAGGCCCGGAGCGGCTCCGCCAGCTCCAGCTGTGCCTTCTTGGCATATATAAAGATGTCAGGCACGTTTGTGATAAGTATGAAATACCACTGTATCTCATGGGGGGATCGGCGCTGGGGGCAGTGCGGCACAAGGGGTTCATCCCTTGGGACGACGATCTGGACGTAGCAATGACCAGAAGGGATTATAGGCGATTTTGTGAGGTGTTTGAGCAGGAACTATCCCAGAAGTATACGCTGAATGCGCCGAACTATTGTGACAACGCGCGGGTACGGTTTCCCAAAGTGTTTCTGAAGGATTCGCGCTTCAGAAGTACCTTTGACTCGGAGGACGAGAGCATTCAGAAGATATTTCTTGACATTTTTATTATAGACAATATTCCGAACAACACCTTTGTGCGTGTAGTCAAGGGCTGTTGGTGCGATTTCCTTGAATGGATTTGTGGGCAGGTTTATTTCTACCGGGGTAGTGATGGAAATATGAGGTCGTATTTGTGCGAGAATAATAAACCCATATACTGCGTGAAGATGACAATTGGCTTTTTATTCTCGTTCCTGAGTTTCCATAAATGGAACGACCTGATAGACCTCGCTGTACAGTGCAAGAATGAGAAAAGCACATATTGCGGACTGCCTACTGACGCCAGGCATTATTTTGGCAATATCATGAAGAGGGAAGCCTATTTTCCGGGAACTCTTGGAGAGTTCGAAGGGGAGAGCGTATTGCTGTTCCAAGATTGGGATCAATACTTAAAAGGCATGTATGGGGAGTATATGCAGCTCCCTCCGGAAGAGAAGAGGGCCAGCCACGGGATCGTCGAGTTGAGATTTCCTGAGGAGAAGTGAGGAGGAGAATTCATGCTGAGGGTTTTACAGGTCATCGGAACGATGAATCAAGGCGGTGGGTCGGAGTCGATGCTCATGAATTACTACCGGAACATTGATCGATCCCGGGTCCAGTTCGATTTTGTCGTTCACACGAAGAGGAGTGATTCGTTTGAAGACGAAATCAAGCGGCTGGGCGGCAGGGTATTCCACGCGAAGAAAAAATATAATCTTTTGAACCTACCGACCTATTTGTCCTGGTGGAGAAAATTCCTGCGTGAACACCCGGAGTATACAGTCGTGCATGGCCATATCGGCAGCTCAGCAGCAGTATATCTGGGCGAGGCAAAAAGGCAGGGAAGATATACCATAGCCCACAGCCACGGAACAAAGGACGTTACGGACAGCATCCTGCACAGGATCGTTTGGTGCACGTGTTCGTATCCGACTAGGTACATTGCCGATCATTTCTTTGCCTGCTCTGTTGAAGCTGGGAAGGACAGGTATGGGAAACAAGTGGTCGGATCCGACCGGTTTGAGGTTCTGCCAAACGCCATTGACTGCAGAAAATTTGTTTTTTCTCAGGTTAAGCGCGACATGATCCGAGATGAATATGGTTTAGGGAATGCCTTTGTGATCGGCCATGTGGGCAGATTTATGCCTCAAAAAAACCACGAACAGTTGATCGACATATTTGACTGTCTGCACCGGAAAATACCGGATTCAAAATTGCTTCTTCTTGGGGAGGGACCGTTGAAAGCATCTATACAGAACAAGTGCCATGAAAAGGGCTTGGACGATGCGGTGATCTTCGCGGGCGTACATGATAACATAGAGGACTTCTATTCTGCGATGGATGTATTCTTTTTTCCGTCAGCATGGGAAGGACTGGGGATCGTAGTTGTGGAGGCACAGGTCGCGGGACTTCCCTGTATCGTTTCCGACACAGTACCGAGGCTGGCAGACATCGGTGCCGGGCTTTTTGAGGAGGTCAGCCTGGATAAAGCAGACGAGGAATGGGCAGATAAGCTGGCGGCCTGCCGCGGCCTGTCTCATATGACAGGGACGATCGTCTTTGCCCAAAACGCCGGATATGATATACAAAATGCTGCCGCGACGCTGCAGACGTTCTATATGTCATTATCTGCAGAGGCGAAATAGCGGTCCTGCAAAAAACAAGTTTATTTTGCATTGGACAGGAGCGATGATGAATACTGGTTGCGCTGCGAATAGCAGAACGGGTAAATTTTTAACTGCGAGTTGTTTTTTGAGCCCTGTATTATCGATGTACGGGTTTATTATAACAACGATTAATCTGGGTGATATCATTCTTATCGTATCGATCATCTTGGCACTTATTGATTCGGTCAGAAAGCGGAGCATTACAATTAGTACGGCTTTTTTACCCTATTTCATTTATATCGTTCTGCATCTTCTTATCACGCTGTTCGTCCGCAGAGTGGCAGATAGATATGATCTCATTGGAAGCACATTGAGATATTTGGTATATGTAGTTATTATCACGATATTTGCCAGACAGTATTTCAATGTGAAATTTGGAATGCGGGTTTATAGGGCGATTTGTGTTTTCGCGGCGCTCTTTATAATATTCCAGACGATATGTATGGCGCTGTTTAACTTCTATCCAAAAGGTGTGATCAAATCAAGTTTATTCCCTCAGGTCAGGGAGGAAATGAATACATTTGGCGATATACTTCCGATAGTGGGAAAATTTTCGAGATTCAGGCCACGTTCCATTTTTGCGGAACCAGCACATTTTAGCTCATATGTTGCCGGATATTTAGCGATATCCTTATTCAATAAGCAGAAGGAATTGCCGGTGCAGCTGGCTCTGACAGCAGGTCTTCTTCTCTCGATGTCGTCAACGGGAATATTGGTGGGCACATTTGTGTGGGGACTCTATTTTTTCGACATAGCAAAAAATGGCCTTAGCCGTATGAAGTTTATCATTTTCTTCGTTGTGGTTATAGTAGGTATAATAGTGATCGTAAGATCGTCATTCTTTCAATACTTCATATATCGGTTTACGTCAACTAGATCGACAAGCGACCGTTTTTCTGCGTATAGCGTATTGGAAGATTATTTTAAAGGCAGTCCGATGTATCTCCTGTTTGGCTACGGGCATAATGGTAGAGATCAGTTGACATATACAGCCGGATTCCCGAAGCTGCTTATTTCGTACGGACTGGTTGGAACGCTCTGTTTTGCCATCTCGTGTATTGAGTTGTTCATTAAAGGTACCACGATCCAGAAAAAGCTACTTATTGTTTTTTTGATTTTTCAGTTGGGGACAGAGTTTCTCTTTGGTGTATTGGAGCTTTGCTTCCTGCCCTTTATTCTTGCGTCACCAGACAGAGTGAGGGAGTATTGCTGCCAACAATTGAGACCCTCTGATATGAGCCAGCAGGATAGCTCATATTAGTTTTATATTTTCTTGTGAGCAAGCGGCAGTGCAGATATAGGGGAAAAATAATATGAATGACTGATTCTCTTGGAGGTTTTCGTTGTGAACCAAAAGTTTAAAGCAGTGTTGGACCTTATTTGTGAGATATATTTGATTCCTGTGAACTTGATGCTCAGGGTACTTACGACTTCGGCACAGCAAATGAATTTTCGGGCTGAATTGCTGAAGCATCTTTATAATAAAGACGTTTATGGCGTGGTGTCATTCTATCCAAAGAGCACGGATTCTTTTCAAGTTAGGGCCACTGATCAGGGGTTTGATGATGTGGCTATTATTCTGCAGGGGCCTGTCACCATACAGGATCATTTTACCTTGAACACTGTAAAAATGTACAAGCAGTTTTACAAAAATGTTAATGTAATCGTCTCGACGTGGGCAGATGCCCCTGAAGAAGAGGTCGCAGCTCTTCATGCTGCCGGGGCGACCGTGATCCTTAACGAGTATCCGGCGGAGAATTATGAGGGTAATTTGAATATGCAGCTGACGTCGTCGCTTGCCGGCGTTAGAAAAGCGAAAGAACTTGGATTAAGTTACGCCTGTAAAACGCGCACAGATCAGCGATATTACAACCCTTGTGCGCTTTCACTTCTTCTGGGGCGGCATGAACCGGGTAAGATCACCCTTTTGAGCTGGGACAACTCATATGCCAAATATCCGTTTTGGCTTTCAGACTTTTTTTCTTTTGGAGAGGTCGATAGGCTTAAGGAGCTATATAGCTGTAGATTTGATACTGCTGATGATGTTAAAAGAAGAAAAGAGATTAGGCAGTCACAGGCCTATCAGGAATTCCTGGACTTTACAAAGCGGGCGGAGTTGGATTGCAGGATAAAAGTGCCGTCCAAATATGATTACATACCAGTGGAATTTTCCTGCGCAGAGATTAAGATCGCCTATGAGTATTTTTGCAGGAAAGAAGATCGCAGTAAATATAATGACCTGCAGGATGCATATGAGGATTTTTTGTATAAGCATATAATAATGGCTGATGTGAATTCGCTTGGGTTTTATTGGTTCAAACGAAGAAACAAGGCTTTTGTTCCGGGATATTTTCATCAATGCGGAAAATTGGATATGGCGAGGCATATGGCGATCCGGGAAGAACGGAGAGAAGCATGACGCCGGCAAGTTTGAAAAAGAATTATTTATATAATCTTTTCAGTCAAGTGCTCATCGCTTTTGTCCCGGTCATTCTGATACCCTATACATCGCGAGCATTAGGCCCGGATAATTTGGGAATATACAGCTACACATTTTCCGCCGCGTCAGTGTTTGCGACCGTTGGCCAACTTGGGATCGGTACATACGGGAAACTGCAGATCGCGCAAAACAGGGATGATATAGAGATCAGGAGCAGGATATTTTGGGAACTCATCTCGCTCGAACTGGTACTGACGGCTGCAGAAATACTACTTTATTCCTTGACTGCTCTTTATATCAGCGAGTACAGGATCATGAGTCTTATCATGATTGTATATCTGGTTGGTGTAGCGCTCGACATTTCCTGGATGTACCAGGGCGTCGAGAATTATAAATTCCTGGCTGTTCGTAAAGTTTGTGTGAATCTGCTGAACCTTGTTCTGATCCTGTTGATAATCCATGGGAGAAACGATCTGTATCGTTATGCGTTGATTATGCAGGGCACGACGCTTGTGTCTAATATGGCACTTTGGAAGGGTTTAGGACGGTATATAATCAAGCCCCGGTTCCTGCTGAATGAAAACACAAAGAAACATTTGCAACGCATGGTGGTCTATTTTCTGCCGACAATTGGGAATTTGATCTATAACACGTTAGACAAAGTAATGCTTGGCTATATTGGTGGGTCAACGGCTGAAAGTGGTTATTATGAAGAATCATACAGCATCATAGGTGTCGTGAATGGTCTTGTTATGTCGTTTGGGTCGATAACGCTCCCGCGATTGACATATCTGTATTTTTCCGGAGAGCGTGGCCAATTTCTGAATATCTTCAGAAAAACGATGCGCATGAGTCTGATGCTTCTTTTTCCAATGTCGGCAGGACTGTTTGTCAATGCGGAACTGATCATAAGGACGGTGCTAGGAGAGAAATTCCTGGGCGGGGTCAATGTATTGCGCATTTTGGGGATATTGCTTACTTTTGGATCACTCAATTACAACATAGGCAATCAGGTGCTCGTATCAACGGAGCACCAAAAGCAATTTAATATCGGCATTTTTTCCGGTGCATGCCTGAATTTTATATTAAATCTGTTATTGATCAGAAACTTCTATGCCATTGGCGCTGCGATCGGCTCGCTGCTGGCAGAGATGATCATATATGCGATCTATATTTACTATTCAAAGGCAATTGTTGGAATCAAGGCGCTGCTTCCCTGCTCGACCTGGAAATATCTGCTGGCTACATCTTTTATGATCGTCTTTAATATCATATTGAACCACTATGTAGCAAGTTTCACTCCGATCGTTCAATTGGCTACCGTAGTTTCAGCTTGTGCATCACTGTATTTTTTGCTGTTGCTGTGTATGAGAGAGGAAGAAATGCTCACAATAACAGGTTCAGTATGGCAAAAAATCCGGGCAAGGCGTTAAGGGACAAGTGAGGGAACAGAATGAAAGGAGATTACGATATCTTTTTGGCCAGTGACGATGGTTATGCTGCCCATCTGGCAACGGCCATCGCATCCATCGGAGAGAACAACAGAGACATTCCAATCTGTGTACACATCCTGGATGGTGGATTGCAGGAGCAAAGCCTTTCCAGAATCAACGTACTGAAAGACCGCTATCCCAATTTGTCCATCGCACGACACGACGCGACCGTCTCGACGCTACGCGAAAAGCTAGGGGGAAAGGTACAAAGCTTTTACCAGACAAGGAGCCTGACTGCATACGCGCGGCTGATGCTGGGGGATATCCTGGATGAGGATATCCGGTACGCTCTGTATTTGGATGTAGACGGTATCGTATTGGGAGACATCAAACCCCTGTTTGAGCGGGGAATGGATGGGTATCCCATCGCGGCGGTAAAGGATATACGTACGGCTTCCGTCCGTCTGCGGTTGGGACTGAAGGAGGAGACCCCATATCTGTGTACCGGGATGATGCTGTTTGATATGGACGTTTGCAGGCAAGAAGGGATATTTGAGCGGTTCAAACAGCTGATCATAGAGCGGAACGGCCAGGTCCTCGATATGGACCAGGGCGTCGTCAACTGTGTTCTCAATGGGAACTTTAAGATACTGCATCCGCGGTACAACTGCATGACCCCGTTTTTTAGTATGACGGCTGAGCAGCTTCGGGAGCAGGGAAGATGGGATAGTTACTATTCGCAAAGCGAACTCAGGGAAGCGGTCGAGAAGCCGGTCTTTGTACATTTTACGCAGGGAGACACGACCAGGCCGTGGCAGGAACACTGCCGGCATCCGTTGCGCGACGAGTATCTGAAATACCGTGCGATGACGCCGTTCCCGCTGGACAAGCTGGGGCCGGACAAACGGAAATTCCATGTAAAGCTGTTCGCTTTTTTGTATCACCATCTTCCGTACCGTGCATATAAGGTTGCTGTGCGCCTGATCTATATGATCTGCGGCAAGGAAGTCTGAAGACACGCCGTGTTTCGCTAGGCAAGGAGGGGAACAGAATGAAGGGAAATTGCAATATCATTCTGGCTAGTGACGATGGTTATGCCGCCCATTTGGCGACAGTCATCGCATCCATCGGAGAGAACAACAGAGACATTCCGATCTGTGTACACATCCTAGATGGTGGATTGCAGGAGCAAAGCCTTTCCAGGATCAACATACTGAAAGACCGCTATCCCAATTTGTCCATCGCGCGGTACGATGCGACCGACCCGGTACTGCGCGAGAAACTCGGGCGGGGGGGGTACAGAGCTTTCACCAAACAAGGAGCCTGACCACATACGCGCGGCTGATGCTGGGGGATATCCTGGACAAGGATATTCGGTACGCTCTGTACCTGGATGTGGACGGCGTCGTATTGGGAGATGTCAAACCCCTGTTTGAGCAGGGGACGGATGGGTATCCCGTCGCGGCGGTAAAGGATGTACGTTCCGTTTCTGTCCGTCTGCGGCTGGGACTGAAGCAGGAGACTCCCTATCTGTGTGCGGGGGTGATGCTGTTTGATATGGATGTTTGCAGGCGGGAAGGGATATTTGAGCGATTCAAACAGCTGATCATAGAGCGGAACGGCCAGGTCCTCGATATGGACCAGGGCGTCGTCAACTGTGTTCTCAATGG
>CANRLX010000098.1 GCA_947631615.1 uncultured Acetatifactor sp. | reverse complement strand
CGTAAATATGTCGCACAGGATCGATGAGGTGGTAGGGGGACAGGGGGACGCCCAGACGCCCTAGGTGCGCGGGGAGGTTTGGACGCTCTGGACGTGCTGGATGCGGGGGAGGTTTGGACGCGTTGGATGCGAGGGACGCCCGTCCGGCTGAACCTGCGGAGTCAGACACGCTTTCGCTCCGTGAAAGACGCAGCGGATGCTAGGCTCAAAAGGACTTCGCCAAGCACCGGCGTCTTTCAAGGGTCTTCCCTCGCAGGCTCCGTCCGCCCGGGCTGTGAGGGGCTCAACCTGCCAGTCAGGGCTGTGAGGGGTTCAGTCCGCCCGGGCTGAGAGGGGCTCAACCCGTCAGTCAGGGCCATGAGGCCGGAGGATGTACGAAGTGTAATTTGCGCGTCCCAGCGTTGCGGGCGCAATGGATTAGAGGCGAGGAATGGTATGGAACTGTTACAGGAGTGTGCAGGCGCAAAAAGGATCGGTATCAGCGGGCATCTGCGTCCGGACGGAGATTGTGTGGGCGCCTGTCTGGCGCTTTTTCTTTATCTCTCGAAGATGCTGAAGGAGGCGTCCGTAAAGGTCTTTTTGGAGAAGCCTGCGGACATATTCAAAGAAATCAAGGGATTTGAAGAGATCGAGACCGGTTTCCCCAGGGAGCCGGCGTTTGATGTGTTCTTTGCGCTGGATACGGTGCCGGATCGGATGGGAAAGGCGGAGGAGTATTTTAACGGCGCTGTAAAAACCGTAAACATCGATCATCATATCAGCAATTCGGGGGGAGGAACGGTGAATCTTATCCGGCCCGACATCGGTTCCACCTGCGAGGTGCTTCTGGATCTGATGGATCGGGACCGGATCGACGCGGATATCGCCAGGGCTCTGTATACGGGGATGATCCACGATACGGGAGTGTTCCAGTATTCCAACACGACCCCGGAAACCCTGGAAAAGGCGGCCTTTTTGATCGGCTTTGGCTTTGATTTTCCCAGGCTCATTGAGGAGACCTTTTATCAAAAGACCTATCTGCAGAGCCAGATCATGGGACGGGCTCTCTTGGAGAGCATCCGTTTTATGGACGGGCGCTGTGTGGTCAGCGTGCTGACCAGGAAGACGATAGATTTCTATCAGGCGGAGCCGAAGGATTTTGACGGCATTGTGAATCAGCTGCGGAATATCAAGGGCATAGAGTGCGCCATCTTTATGTACCAGACGGATATTCACGAGTACAAGGTGAGCCTGCGGTCCACGGAGAAGGTGGATGTGGCGAAGGTGGCGTCATTCTTTGGCGGCGGCGGTCATGCGCGCGCCGCGGGATGTACCATGAAGGGTACGTTTCACGACTGTGTCAACAATCTGTCCCTGCATATCGAGGAGCAGCTATGCTGAATGGAATTGTGAATGTTTATAAGGAAGCGGGTTTCACCTCGCACGATGTGGTTGCGAAGATGCGGGGGATCTGCGGTCAGAAAAAAATAGGGCACACGGGTACTCTGGATCCCCAGGCTACCGGTGTGCTTCCCGTATGTCTGGGCAGCGGCACAAAGCTCTGCGACCTGCTGACGGATCGGGACAAGGAGTATGTGGCGGAGCTGATTCTGGGGGTGACCACCGATACGCAGGATACCACGGGGACCGTCCTCACAAAAAAGCGGGTGGATCCGAGCCTGTGTCCGGAGGAGAAGCTCCGTGAGACGATCCTGGGGTTTTCGGGGGAGTATGACCAGGTGCCGCCCATGTATTCGGCGCTGAAGGTAAACGGCCAAAAGCTCTGCGATCTGGCGAGAGCGGGCAGGGAGGTGGAGCGGAAGCCCAGGAGGGTCACGATCCACGAGATCGAGATTTTGTCGGTGGAGCTTCCGGTGGTGAAGCTGCGCGTGGCGTGCTCCAAGGGCACCTACATCCGCACCCTCTGCGCGGATATCGGCGAGCGCCTGGGGTGCGGAGGGGCGATGAAGAGCCTGGTGCGGACCCGGGTGGGCGCTTTTGCGCTCGCGGACGCCGTCACGCTCTCCGAGCTGGAGGAGCGAAAGGCCAGGGGAGAGCTGGAGAGCGTCCTGATTCCGGTGGATCAGATGTTTTCCGATTGTCCCGTCCTGCACGTGAAGGAGGCTGCGAGGGGACTTTTGGAGAACGGGAACGCGATCCCTCCGGCGGCCACGGCGGAGGAAACGACCTACGCCCCAGGCCGGAGGGTGCGGTTTTACAGGCCGGATGAAAGCTTTGCGGGCGTCTATGCCTATCGGGAGGAGAAGGGGGAATACCTGCCGGTAAAGATGTTTTTGGAGAGATAGGTTTGGCGGCTTCGCCGCCCGGGAAGGTGTGGTACTGTTGGAAATCATTGCAGGTATGTCCGATTTTTATCTGGAAAAAGAGACCGCCGTCGCCATCGGTAAGTTTGACGGGGTGCATATAGGACACCGGAGGCTTTTGGATGAGATCCTCCTGCAGAAGGACAGGGGGTTAGCCGCCTGCGTGTTTACCTTTGATCCGGCGCCGGCCGTATTTTTCGGGCAAAGCGACGGGAAGGAGCTGACCACCAGGGAGGAGAAACGGCTCCTCTTCGAGCGGATGGGGATCGATATCCTGGTGGAGTTTCCCTTAAACGGGGAGACGGCGTCCATAGAGCCGCAGCGTTTTGCGGAGGAGGTTTTGGCGGAGCGCATGAATACCTGCTTTCTGGCGGCGGGCACGGATTTGTCCTTCGGCGCAGGCGGAAGAGGGGACGCGGCGCTTTTGGAGGCGCTTTCTCCTGCGTTGGGCTTTCAGGTAAAAACCATTGAGAAGGTCTGTGTGGACGGACAGGCGGTCAGCTCCTCCCGAATACGGAGCCAGGTCGAAAAGGGTGATATGGCTCTGGTGGAGCAGCTTTTGGGGATGCCTTACCCGATCATGGGGAGGGTGGAGCACGGGAAGCGTATCGGCAGGACGATCGGATTTCCCACGATCAATCTGCTGCCCCCCGCGGACAAGCTGCTGCCCCCAAACGGCGTGTATCTCTCCGAGGTAAAATGTCGGGGCAGACGGTATCAGGCCGTCAGCAACGTGGGGTGTAAGCCGACCGTGTCCTCCGACCGGAGGATGGGGGTGGAGACCTATCTGTACGGCTTTGAGGGCGACCTCTACGGTGAGGACGCGGAGGTGTACCTGAAGGAGTTTCAGCGTCCGGAGCAAAAATTTGACAGTCTTGAGGAGCTCGGAAGGCAGCTTGCCCTGGATATCGAGGCCGGACGGCCTGCAGAGCAAAGCGGAGGAAAGTAAAAATAATGTAAAAAGTGGTTGTAACTTTTGTCCTTTTCCCGTAAAATGGAAGTTGATATGTTTCCTGTTGTCTAAATGCTGTGAGTGAAGGGACGAAGAACATGAGTGCAAATATTCTTTTGAGTCTGGCGGGCGGTCTGGGACTTTTTCTGTTTGGCATGGAGCTGATGAGCCAGGCCATCGAGAAGGTTGCGGGCGCCAAGCTGCGTCGAATTTTGGAGATCTTTACCACCAATCGTTTTGCGGGAATGATCGTGGGTATCGTTTTCACCGGTATTATCCAGTCCTCCTCCGCGTGTACCGCGATGGTGGTCAGCTTTGTGAATGCCGGTCTGATGAATCTCTATCAGGCGGCGGGAGTCATCTTCGGAGCCAACATCGGCACCACCATCACCTCACAGTTAGTCTCTTTTAATCTGTCCGAGATCGCGCCTGTAATTCTGCTGGCTGGCGTGATTGTCGCTATGTTTGCCCCCAAGGAAAATGTAAAACAGGCGGCGGAAGTCGTGGTGGGCTTCGGCATTTTGTTCGTGGGGCTCAGCACCATGTCCTCGGCGATGGCCGGTATGCGGGACGACCCTCGGGTGGTGGGGCTTTTGAGCTCGCTGACAAGCCCGATTCTGGCGATCATTATGGGTATGGTGATCACGTCCCTGATCCAGAGCTCCTCCGTGACGGTGAGCATCGTCCTTCTGCTTGCCCAGCAGGGCCTGTTGGATCTGCCCATCTGTCTCTACATAATCCTGGGCTGTAATATCGGCGCCTGCGCCACGGCGCTCCTTGCGTCCCTCTCCGGCAAGAAGGATGCCAAGAGGGCGGCGCTCATCCATTTTTGGTTCAATGTGATCGGCACGGTGCTGATCTATATCATACTGGCGTTTGCGATGGATCCGGTGCTGGCTTTGATCCGTTCCATCTCGGCGGACAACGGCAGGTTTGTCGCGAACGCGCACACGATCATTAAGATCTTCCAGGTGATCGTCCTGTTCCCCTTCTCCGGCTGGATCGTCAAGCTGGCCTGTGTCTGTGTGCCGGGGGAGGACAAAAAGATCGGCTATCGCGAGAGCTACCAGTTAAAGTACATTGGGGAGAAGGTGGTCTTCAACCCGGCCACGGCGGTCTTTGAGGTGATGAAGGAGCTGGACCGTATGGCGTCCCTCGCCAGCGAAAATCTCAACCGCGCCATGAATGCGCTGGTCACGCTGGACGAGGAGGATATCGAGGAAGTGTATGAGGTGGAGAAAAATATCGACTTTTTGAACCACGCCATCACGGACTACCTGGTGAAGATCAATCAGACCACCCTGCCCATCGAGGATTTGAAGAGTCTGGGCGCGCTGTTCCATGTGGTGAACGATATCGAACGGATCGGCGACCACGCGGAGAACGTGGCGGACGCGGCCAGACAGCGGAAGGAGAACGGCGCGTCCATCAGCAAGGAGGCGCAGTCGGAGCTGGGCGAGATGCTCGACATGGTAAATAAGATCATCCAGTACGCCATCGAGATGTTTATCAAGAGCGACGAGCAGCATATGCGCGAGATCATCGCGTTAGAGAATCAGGTGGACGCCAAGGAGAAGGAGCTGCAGCAGGCGCATGTGGAGCGTCTGACAAGGGGCGAGTGCACGCCCGAGGCGGGAATGATCTTCTCCGATGTGGTGTCCGGCCTGGAGCGCGTGGCGGATCACGCCACCAATATCGCCTTTGCCATCATCAACCAGGAGAGGGAGGAGGAAGCGATGGAGGGCGCGTGATCTCAAATTTATTGTTTCGGGGGCTTGACAGAAGGAAAGAGTGTCTGTATAATCTACTTGTAACTTAATTAACAATTTTGTAACAAAATTGTATGAAATTTGTAATTGTGGTTTCCAAAGAGGAAGGTTTACAGATATGAAAAAACAGTTGGGAAAAGCAGGTATCGTTTCCGCAGGTCTGGCGCTCTGTGTGGCGTTTCAGCCCATGACCGCTCTCGCGGCGGAGGGGGACGGCATCCTGCAGGCGGCGGGCGTCGCCTCCATTATGGATATCAGCAAGACGCAGGAGGAGTACCTGTCCAGCGCCCAGGAGGCTCAGGGCGCTCTGTGGGGGTATACGAATATCGGCATCGCCCAGGTGGAGAGCGGCAACCTGAATGTCCGCGCGGCGGCCAGCACCGATGCCAAGCTGGTGGGAAAGCTCCCCAAGGATGCGGCGTGCGAGGTTTTAGATACGGCTGACGGGTGGGCCCATATCCGGTCGGGCGAGGTGGAAGGCTACGTCAGCCTGGAGTTTCTCCTGATTGGTCCGGAGGCCGAGGTCAGGGCCAGAAGCCTGGTCCGCACGGTGGCTGTGGCGCAGACCAACGGTTTGAATGTGAGAGAGCAGCCCAGCACGGACAGCGGCGTGCTCACCCAGGTGTTGAACGGTGAGGAGCTGGAGTTTGTGGAGACGCTGGAGGACGGCTGGGTGAAGGTTTCCATCGACGGCGAGGACGCTTATGTGTCCGGCGAGTTTGTGTCCGTGGAGGAGAAGCTGGATACGGCGATCACGATGACGGAGCTTCTGTACGGACAGGGCGTGTCCGATGTGCGCGTGGATCTTGTGGAGTACGCCAAGCAGTATCTGGGAAATCCTTATGTGTGGGGAGGCACCAGCCTGACCAAGGGCGCGGATTGCTCCGGCTTTGTGCTCAGTGTGTTCAAGCACTACGGCGTCAGCCTGAGTCATTCCTCCAGAGCGCAGGCCAACGAAGGGACCAAGATCTCCGCCGGCGATCTTCTGCCGGGTGATCTGGTGTTCTATGGCAACGGAAGCGGCAGCATCAACCATGTGGCGATCTACATCGGCGGCGGCCAGGTGATCCATGCCAGCAGCCCGAGAACGGGGATCAAGATCAGCAGCTACAACTACAGAACCCCTGTGAAGTATGTGAGGATTCTTCAGGACTAGCGCAGAGAGGCATAGGAAGAATCTTACAATAAGGGTTTACAAGAACAAAAAGATGTGTTATCATTAGTCAGTATGAGTCAGCCGACGCTCGGATTTGGGAGACTCCGACCTGGTCTTAGTGTCCGGCGGTTACCAAAAAACAGGAGGAGACAACATGATTTCTAAGGAAAAGAAGACAGCTATTATGAACGAGTACGCGAGAACGCCCGGCGACACCGGTTCACCGGAGGTACAGGTGGCGGTTCTCACCGCGAGGATCCAGGAGCTGACGGAGCATTTGAAGGCCAATCCCAAGGATCATCATTCCCGCCGTGGTATGTTGAAGATGGTGGGTCAGAGACGCGGCCTGCTCGAGTATCTGAAAAAGAAGGATATCGAGAGATATCGTGCTCTGATCGAGAGACTTGGTCTGAGAAAATAATGTGAGAGGGAGCGGAGGCAGTCTGGTCAGAGCCAGACGCTCCGCTTTATTGCTTTATACCATATTATCACAGGAAAGCTGCCGGAACAGACGAGTAATCGAGACCGCTGAAAAGGGTGTGGCTGGACATGCCTTTTTCAGTAGTTTCGGTTCCTCTGTTCCGGTGGAGATAGAAATGAGAGCCGCACAGCGGCGGAATGGAGGAGATTATGTACCAAACTTACGAAATGGAACTGGCCGGACGTCCCCTGAAGGTGGATATCAACCGTGTGGGCAAGCAGGCAAACGGCTGCGCGTTCATGCACTATGGCGACACCACGGTGCTGTGCACTGCCACCGCGTCCGAAAAGCCCCGCGACGGGATCGACTTTTTCCCTCTGAGCGTTGAGTACGAGGAGAAGATGTATTCCGTGGGCAAAATTCCCGGAGGCTTCAACAAGAGAGAGGGGAAGGCGAGTGAGAACGCCATTTTGACGAGCCGTGTCATCGACAGGCCCATGAGACCCCTGTTTCCCAAGGATTACCGCAACGACGTCACCCTGAACAATCTGGTGATGAGCGTGGATCCCCAGTGCCGCCCCGAGATCGTGGCAATGCTGGGCGCGTCCATCGCTACCTGCATTTCCGATATTCCCTTCGACGGCCCCTGCGCAATGACACAGGTGGGGATGATCGACGGGGAGTTTGTGATCAACCCCTCCCAGGAGCAGTGGAAGAAGGGCGACCTGAATCTGACGGTGGCCTCCACGAAGGAGAAGGTGATCATGATCGAGGCGGGCGCCAACGAGATCCCCGAGGACAAGATGATCGAGGCGATCTACAAGGCCCACGAGATCAACCAGACATTGATTCAGTTTATAGAGAAGATCGTGTCCGAGGTGGGCAAGAAAAAGCACGAGTACACCAGCTGCGCGGTTCCCGATGAAATGTTTGAGGAGATCAAAAAGCTCGTTCCCCCCGAGGAGATGGAGAAAGCGGTATTTACCGATGAGAAGCAGGTCCGCGAGGAGAACATCCGCGTGATCACCGAGAAGCTGGAAGAGGCCTTTGCCGAGAAGGAGGACTGGCTTGCGCTCCTGGGCGAGGCGGTGTACCAGTATGAGAAAAAGACCGTCCGCAAGATGATCCTGAAGGATCACAAGCGCCCTGACGGACGTGAGATCACCCAGATCCGCCCGCTGGCTGCGGAGGTGGATATCATCCCCCGCGTACATGGTTCCGCAATGTTTACCCGCGGACAGACTCAGATATGCAACGTGTGTACCCTGGCGCCCTTGTCCGAACAGCAGAGGCTGGACGGCCTGGACGAGAACGAGGTGAGCAAGCGGTACATGCACCACTATAATTTCCCTTCCTACTCCGTAGGCGAGACCAAGCCCTCCCGGGGACCCGGAAGAAGAGAGATCGGGCACGGCGCCCTGGCGGAGAGGGCACTGCTTCCGGTGCTGCCCAGCGAGGAGGAGTTCCCCTATGCGATCCGCACGGTGTCCGAGACCTTCGAGTCCAACGGATCTACCTCTATGGCGTCCACCTGCGCGTCCTGTATGTCTCTGATGGCAGCGGGCGTGCCCATCAAAAAGATGGTGGCAGGAATCTCCTGCGGCCTTGTGACCGGCGAAACGGACGATGATTTCGTTCTGCTCACGGATATCCAGGGGCTGGAGGACTTCTTCGGGGATATGGACTTCAAGGTGACCGGCACCACCGAGGGCATCACCGCGATCCAGATGGATATCAAGATCCACGGCCTGACCAGGCCCATTGTGGAGGGGGCGATCGCGCGCTGCCGCGAGGCGAGACTGTTCATTATGGACACCTGTATGAAGCCCGCTATCGCAGTGCCCAGACCGGAGGTCAACCAGTATGCGCCCAAGATCATCTCCATTCAGATCGATCCGGAGAAGATCGGCGACGTGGTGGGCCAGAGGGGCAAGACCATCAACGAGATCATTGCCCGCACCGGCGTGAAGATCGATATCACCGACGACGGAAACGTTTCCGTCTGCGGAACCGACAAGGAGATGATGGACAAGGCCGTGGAGATGGTGAAGATCATCACCACCGAGTTCGAGGAGGGCCAGATCTTCAAGGGCAAGGTCGTGAGCATCAAGGAGTTCGGCGCGTTTATCGAGTTTGCTCCGGGCAAGGAGGGCATGGTACACATTTCCAAGATTGCAAAGGAGAGGATCAATCGGGTGGAGGATGTGCTCACCCTAGGGGATGTGGTCACCGTGGTCTGCCTTGGCAAGGACAAGATGGGAAGGATCAGCTTCTCGATGAAGGATGTAGCGCAGCAGTAATGCGGACAGCCTGCTATAGAAAAATCGAAAAATTTGGAAAGGGATGATTTGTTTTGCGAATCATCTCTTTTTTTTGCTTTTCGGCGAATACGGCGAGGCGCGTGGGGAGAGAATGGGGAGAAATGTTGAAAATCAATTTGGACGGCAGTTGTTGGACAAACCAGTAAAAACAGAAACCTTACTTTGTGCCCCAATACTTGAGATGGAAAGAAATCAATGGTCATTTGGTGCAACAGACATAGTGCAGCAAACAAAAAGTAACCGATAATATTATTAGGTATTTTACGAATATAGACGATATACATAAGAAAGCTATGAGAATGGCGGGCTACGGCAGTCAACCATGGAACGGATTTCAATTTTATTATAGGTCAAGGAAGGCGAAAGATATGAATATAGGAAATGCGGTATTAAATTATGTCCGTGATTATGCTTCAAAAACTTATCATGCTTCTGCGGCAGAAAGGGCATTAAAAACATATCAGGATACTTGCAGGAACCTATCTTCAAAGTATTCTGATTCGGTAGAAATTTCGCAGGATGGGTATGAGCTGCAAGAGCAGGAAAAAAATTTAAGCGCTTCGTCAGGAAAGGATCCGCTTGGAATTACAAAAGGAACAGCCCCGAACAGTTATGTGATCCATTTTGATAATGTTGCGTTGGCGCACAGGGCGGTACAGCGTGGCTATATAACGGTCAATGGACAGGATATATCATTATCTGACGAAGTAAAGGAGAAAATATTAAAAACAAGCAAAGAGGCTTTTGATGCCAGCGAAAAAGCCATGATGCAGTACATAATGCAGCACGATGCGATTGTAGCAAGACAGCAGGCGGAGGCTTGGGAAAATGAGTCTAAGAGAATGGCGAGAGCAATGTCGGTAATGTCAAAGATGGCATCCGGTGAAAAGGTATCAGAGGAAGACAGAAAATTTTTGGCTGAATATGATCCGGAAATGTATGCTATGGCTGTCAGCGCAGAAAGGATGGCTGAACGTAAAGAAAAGCGGGAAGAAAAGCAGGTTGCAGAGATTCATGGGCAGTCTGAAGAACAGGCACCGTCTGAGGATTATGTAAAGGAATTGGGAAATCTTCGGTGTGAATATACAGAGGCTACATTGGAAGTATCGTTTGAAAACGGAAATGCGATAACGGGAGAGGTTGGAACGAATACGATTAACTATTATATTCAGCGTTAATATCAGCATATTATGATGCGTATCACGATGCAAGGAAATTGCTGAAAGCCGGAATGGGTACTGCGCCGGAAAATGACAGCGGTATATGTCAGAGTGGTTTTGATATGAAAGCATAAGATTTTGACATCATCAAAGCGTATAGAGTAACAGCTATGCGCTTTTGTGTTATAGACATTAACAGCGTCAGCGCAGAAAGGAGAGAGGACAATGATCAAAAACAGGAACACCCTTGACAAAGGCTTGGACATAATGGGCGGCATCGTGGCGAAATACGTCCCGAAATGTTATGCCTTTGACGAGCAGGAACTCAACCGCATCTTATTTTTCGCCTCATTTACGGGGTGCGGAGAGAAGAAATTTAATGTGAATTAAATTTCAGCAATTTCCACATAATCCCATACTACCCCATATATCGCCATAAAGCCGCATGGAATCAGCGTTTGCAGGATTTCACACAAGCATATAAAAAGCCATATTTCTATATAAATTCATGGAAAATTGGTGTAGAAATGGTGTAGATGGTGTAACAGACAATGAAACAAAGAGCCGAAGATACAGCGGAGCAGTCAGTCGGAACGGGCTGGCTGTTTTTTTGCTGCCTGTCAATCGTACTTGACAGAAAGGTTCGGGGGGGTAAGATAAAAACGGCTTGATAACACAAATAAAAACAAAAAATACGGGAGGAAAAGATGAAAAAGAAAACAAGACAAAAATGGATGCTGTTGATGCTTGCGGCGGCACTGTGCGGGATTCTGGCCGGG
>CANRLX010000097.1 GCA_947631615.1 uncultured Acetatifactor sp. | reverse complement strand
TATGTGGCAGTGATCAGCGACACGGCGATGGAGGGAGTGCCTGCACCGGTGCAGACGCCCGCCGAGAAGGAGCCGGAAGCGTCCGCAGCGCCTTCCGCCGAGGGAGCGGCATCTGCGGCAGTGACGGAGACGGCCCAGAGCGGAGGAAGCGTATGGCCGATCGTGCTGATCATCCTTGCGGTTGTAGTGATCGGAGGAGCTGCGATCGCTGTGACGATCCGGAAGAAGCAGTCGTAAGGCTGCGGACCGCAGGCCGGATAAGCGGCAGACTAGATGAACCGCAGACCGGATAAGCGGCAGACTAGATGAACCGCAGACCGGATGAACCGCAGACCGGATAAGCGGCAGACCCTGCCGCAAGAGCTGACGAAGGAAGCGCGGGCGGAGAACCTGCGTGGGATAAGAGAGGAAAGGGATCCTGTACCGAGAGGTGCAGGGTCCCTTTCTCATGCACACCTAAAAATCCGGAAAACAAAAATAAAATGGCTATACAAGAAACGGAGCAACGTGATAAAATAGCTATAAAAGGCTTGGAGAATTGACATACAAAAGGTGCGGTCATGCGTTACTTGGGAAACAAGACGAAGCTGCTCTCCTTTATTGAGAGTGTGATAGAAAAATATCATATAGAGGGGGATCTGTTTGCGGATCTGTTCGCCGGAAGCGGCGCCGTGGGCGATTATTTTAAGGATCGGTATCAGGTGGCCGCCAACGATTACATGGGATATTCCGCGGTCCTCTGCAAGGCGAAGCTGTGGAACCGGCAGACCCCGCAGTTTCTCCGATTCAGGAGGGTGTATCAGACGGATCCCTTTTCCTGGCTGAACGACAGGGTGTATGAGCCGCAGGATAATTTCTTTATCCTTCAAAATTATACGCCCCGTGCGGACCGCATGTATCTGACGGAAGAAAATGCCGTAAAAATAGACGGGATGCGTCTTGATATCGAGGAGCTGTACCGAGGGGAGGTACTGCAGGAGAGAGAATATGCTTTCCTGCTGGCATCTCTTCTGGAGTCTGTCCTCAAGGTGTCCAACACTTCGGGCACCTACCAGGCGTATTTCAAATTTTGGGAGCAGAGATCCCGAAAGCCCTTTGTGCTGGAGCCGCTGGAGATGAATTGGGTGGATCAGCCCGTGGAACGGCTTGCGGACAACCGGATCTACAATGAGGATGCGAACGCTCTGGCGCGCAGGATAACGGGGGATATCGCCTATATCGATCCGCCCTACACGACGACCCAGTACACCAATTCCTACCACCTGCTGGAGACCATCGCCAGGTACGATTATCCGGAGATTTTTGGGAAGACCGGCCGGAGAGTGAATCGGGAATTTTCCGGTTACTCCAACCGACAGCAGGCGATCCTGGAGTTTGAGGATCTGTTTCGGCAGCTGGATTTTGAGCATGTGCTTGTGAGCTACAGCAACCAGTCGATCGTGTCACTGCAGGAGCTGGTGCGTCTGGCGGAGCTTTTTGCGGTGGATCACAGGGTGTATGTGGAGACCTATGATTATCGGGAGTACGCCACCAACAATCTAAGTTACAAGGGGACGGAGGAGCACCTGAAGGAGGCGCTGATCTATTTCCGAAAGGACAGGAGCATAAACAAATCGCCCCTGAACTACTCCGGCAGCAAGGATGTGGTGCTGCCACGGCTCTTCCGACAGCTGCCAAAGCATGTGGGAGTCTTTGTGGACGCTATGGGGGGAGCCTTCAACGTGGGGGCCAATGTCTGCGCCACAAAGAAGGTGGTGTACAATGAGTACAACCCTTATGTGTACGGGATCGTGGAAATGCTGGTGAATACATCGGGGGAGGAAACGATCCGGCAGGTGGATGAGCTGGTGGAGCACTACGGGCTTCACAAAAAGGAAAAGGAGGCCTATCTTCGCCTGAGGGATGATTACAACAAAAACAAGCTGCCGCTTTATCTGTTTACCCTGCAGATCTACGCGTTTCAAAATATGATCCGCTTTAACCAGGCCCAGCAGATGAACACGCCTGTCGGGAACAATGAGTGGAACGAGGGGACCCGAGAGCGGATCCGGAATTTTCGGGTCAAGGCGCCTATGTGTGAGCTTATGTGCGGCCGCTATGAGGAGCTGGCGGAGCGGCTGGAGGAGTTTCCGCCGGATACGGTGTTTTATTTTGACCCGCCCTATTTCATTACCAACGCGGAATACAACGACGGAAAGAGGGGACTGGAGGGATGGGACGCCGCCAAGGAGATGGCGCTTTTACAGTTTCTCTTGAGGCTCCACGAGAAGGGATATTATTTTATGCTCTCCAATGTGCTGGAGCACAATGGGAAGGAGCACCATGTGTTGAAGGAGTGGGTGGAAGCCCATGGTTTTCGGGTGACCGAGATCGGCACTACGGGGATCAAATACCCCCGTAGCGAGGTTGTGATCACAAACTACGACACGAACGAAAGGGAGAAGTTACTTGGGAAGAATACTGTTGCTGGACAATCGAAAGGGCGGGGGATATCCGGAAGCCTTTCAAAAGGCGGACCTGCCGATTCCAGACGGCGAGGATCGGCAGACTTATCTGGAAAACAGGATCCTGCGGGCTCTGAATGAGTTTCAGCCCAAGCTTGGGGTGGAAGGGATCGAGTACGGCGATATCAAAAAGCAGTTTCCGAGGGCAAAGGCGGGCATCACCTCCGGTGTGATCGTGGAGGAGGTGCGGGTCGGCGATACCCTGGTCGAGACGTACGAGCGGCGCATCAGGGCCTATGTCTACCTTCCCCTTCCGAGCGCCGAGGATCGAAGCGAGGGCCGAAATACGCTGATCTCCCAAACGCTGTTTCCCACGCTGATCGACTATATGGAGGAGTATCTGGCTTCGCCCTGTTTTGCGCCGACGAACCATCCCATATATCTGATCAATGCCTCCTGGCGGGAGATCACGGCGGCCACCATCCTGGAGAATATAGCTTCTTTTGCGTTTATCGGGATCTTTTATATCGATGTGTTTCGGGAACAGCACCGCAATTACATAGATCTTTCCGAGGTGCCGAGAGACCTGAAGCTTTTTTTGGAGCAGTACGATGCGCAGTATCGGTCCTGTTACAGGGAAAGCGAGGATCGGTTTGAAAATCCGTATATGCGCATAGATTTTGCGCAGAGGCATTTTGCGGTCAAGAAGGAGGGCATAGTGGACCGGCTGATACGGCAGGACGGGCACTATAATTTTAACGGCAGCGGGGAGAAGTTTTATTGGATGATGATTTACCCCATGACGATAGCCGCGCACGATCAGGGGTTTCGGGTCGATATCTCGGAGTATCGGGAGTTCTGTGAGCAGTACGGAAAGCGGTTTGCGGCGGGCAGTGAAAAAATGCGGCGGTGTCGGGTGCTGCTTCGCTATCTTGAAAAATATACAGGACAACGGGACGATAACGCCGAGCAATAATGCAAAGCAATCACACGAAACAACAGCGCCGAAAGGCAACACAGAGCAATCACACAGAGCAATCACGCGAAACAACAGCGCCGAAAGGCAACACAGAGAAATCACACAGGGCAACAACACAGGATAATAGAAAGGAACCGGATATGTACGAACAGAAGATCTATTTTGGGGCTCCCGGAACAGGCAAGAGCCACCTGATACAGAGCAGGCTGAGAGGGGTGAAGCCGGAAAAAATATTTCGGGTCACCATTCATCCCGAGTATACCTACTCCGATTTTGTGGGACAGATCCTTCCGGAGAGCCTGCCGGATGGAAGCGTGCGGTTTTCGTTCCACGCGGGCCCTTTTACGGACGCGCTGGCGGAGGCGTATTCCGATTACAGCGAGGAGGTCTATCTGGTGCTGGAGGAGCTGTCGCGTGGGAATGTGTCGGCGATCTTCGGCGATATCTTTCAGCTTCTTGACAGGGACGGGCATTTCGAGAGCAGATATCCCGTCAGAAACCGCAATGTGGCGGATCGGATCGTGGAGCTTGCGACGGATGAGATCCGGCTGCCGTCCAACTTTAATATTCTGTGCACGGTCAATATGAACGATCAGAATGTGTTTCCCATGGACACGGCATTTAAGAGAAGGTTTTCCTGGGAGTATGTGCCTACCGCTCCCGCCATAGACGAGCGGACCGGCCGGAGGGATGCCGCACTGAACAATCCGCGGATCTCTATCGCGCTGGACCATGACCGCTCCCATGACCTGGAAACGAACTGGCAGTCCTTTTATATGGCGTTAAACCGCTTTATCACGGATAAAAAGAACGGGCTCGGACGCAGCGAGGACAAACAGGTGGGACAGTTTTTCGTTGATTTTGGCGCCAGGCTGACGGCGATGTCCTATGCGGGGGATCCTGCGGAGGCGGCCCAGGCCAAGGAGAGGATCGATACCCTGATCCGCAATAAGCTGCTTTTGTATCTCTGGCAGGACGTACAGGGAAACTCCGCCTTTGCCGGCAGGACCCAGTTGTTTGACGCGGCGGTGGGAAGCTATGAGGAGTTGTATGCCCGATACGGCTCGGATCGGGTGTACGGGCAGGAGTTTACAGAGGGTTTTCTGAAGCCGGAGGCGATGAGATATCCCTGCACAGGAGTGTGATCAGATGATTGTTGTCTGGGCGAACGACGGACAGATGTATGAGCCCCAAAGGATCCAGGAGCTTCGGTTTCGGGTGGATCCGTCCCGAGATCTCAGGACGGTGAAACCTGGGGATGGCGGGAAGGGGCCGGAGGGGCGGCAGGTATATGATTTTGTGGGGTTTCTGACAAACGATGACGACGATGTGATGGCGGTATTCCCGAAGCATTTTGCGGTAAAGGATGTGGAAGCGGACGCGGAGCTTGTGTTTCAGGTGATCAACAGGCACAGGCAGCGGTTTCCGGAGTATTATCTGGGGGAACGGTACGGGGAGAGCTTTCGCTCCAACTATCCCTTTGCTGCTTTTTTCGGCATATATGAATATTACCAAAAATATGGGCTCTATGTGGAGGAGCAGTGCTTTACGAGGGCCGGGGGAAACGGGAAGGTCGACTGGAAGACGACGGTCCGCAGGGCGCACATCTACCTGGCGGAGGGCAGAGCGGTTCCGTACCCGCTGTATTACCGAAAAAAGTATGCTTTTTCCACGTTTCTCACGGAGTGTATGATCTTTGCCATTGACTATACGATCGGCAAGTTTGGCTGTTTTCTGGGACTTTCGCCCACGGGTCACGCTTTTCCCGAGTTTGATTATCTGGGGGAGAGGGAGTATGTGGCGGAGAGGCTGGAGCAGCTGAGGGGACAGGTGTTTCGGGACGACCTTCTTGCGCTGATCGATCATTTGATCTTGTTTTACTCGCAGATAAGAGAGGGAGGCTGTTACTATTGGAAGTGCGATACCTTTTCTTCGGTCTGGGAGGATATGGTGTCGGAATATCTGAAGGAGTATTTCTGCGGGACGGAGCAGGAACGGCCGGTGTTTGACCGGGAGAAGGCGCTGCACCTTCCCTTTGAGAAGCGGAGGTTTTACGCAAATCAGGCGGATTTGGAACAGTATGTGAGCTGGATGCCTATGCCGCCGCGGAGGACACGCAGTATATTTTTGACGCGAAATATTACACCCATGCGCACGGGCTGGACTATAAGCAGATGGTATATCAGTTTTTGTTGTATGAGAGGTACCCCCGCACGTTTTCCGCCCTGGTCCTCCCGGGAGAGAGGCGGGAGAGCCGGCTCCATTTTGAGATGGCGCCCGATTTTAACCAAACTTGCGGGCCAATGCGGATCTGGGAGGAATACCTGGACATTCGGGAAGTGATGGAGCATTACAGCGCGCGGGGCTAAAAGGAGTACAACAGACCGCTGCAGAGCAGGGCCATCTTCTCGTCGCTCTCCTTCATGCCGGAGAGGAGCCAGTCGTGAGTGATGTTCTGCAGCGCGCCGTTCCAGGCAAGGAGGCGGTAGCGCTCCTCCGGCGTGGCGTCCGGGTGATCCTTCAAAAGGTGGTCCGAAGCGGCCTGCAGAAATTCGCCTCTGGCGCCTGCGTCCATCAGCCGTATCATGGTGTTGGACTGGCTGCGCAGGACGGAGAACATATGGTGATACCATTCGATGGAGCCCTTGCCGAACACAGGCGGGCCGATGGCGATGAAAAGCCCCTTGTTGAAGGTGGCGATCAGCTCGTTTAGAATGTCCTCCTTGGCGTTGTAGTTGCGGTAGAAGCCGTTGCGGGACACGCCCGCCTTCTGCGTGAGCTCCGTGATGGAGATGCTCTGGAAATCCTTTTCCTTCAGGAGGAGGAGCATGGCGCGGCAGATGGCCTCTCTTGTGATCTGGTTCATTTTATCGTTGGACAGCCTGGGAGCTGTCAGTCTCGTATTCTTCCGGCTTGGCATAGGAATCCCTCCGACGTGACGGCACAACTGTTACACCCTGTATTATGCCATATTCTCCGGCAAAGTTCAATAGCGGGATTTGCGCGGGAATCGGCGGGGAGAATTGACAGATTTTGAAGCCGGAAGTATGATAGAGAGGAAAAAGAAGCTGGGAAAGGAAGAGATAACGATGTCGTTTGAGAGAGCTGCGGAGTATGTGAGAGGCTGCGGTCTGGGGGACCGCATAAAGGTGTTTCCCGTGTCCAGCGCCACGGTGGAGCTGGCGGCCCAGGCGGTGGGCGTAGAGCCGGGCAGGATCGCGAAGTCTTTGACCTTTCGGGTGGGGGAGGATCCGGTGATGATCCTCTGCGCCGGAGACTGGAAGATCGACAATCCCAAGTACAAGGCGAGGTTTTCCACCAAGGCGAAGATGCTCGCGCCGGACGAGGTGGAACGGCTGATCGGCCACGCCGTGGGGGGAGTGTGCCCCTTCGGGAGGAACGAAAACGTGGCTGTCTATCTGGATGAATCGCTGAGACAGTACGATGTGGTCTATCCCGCCTGCGGCAGCGACAACAGCGCGGTGGAGCTCACCGTCGAAGAGCTGGAGCGCATTTCCGGCAGCAGGGGATGGATCGACGTGTGCAGAAAAATGGAATGATTGTTACCTTTTTGCGTATAAAAATCGGTTGCACCAAGGGCAGAATTATGTTATTTTAATGGTGTAGGCATATACCACAAAGCTAATAGAGACGAAAACGCCTCGGGAAGGGTACTGTTATGAAAAAGGGAACAAGAGGTCTTAGCATACGATTTAAGATCCTTCTGGTGTCCGGAGCGGTCACGGTGCTTCTGGTGCTGGCGCTGGGGGTCAATTTCTACCTGCGCATGAAGGAGAATCTCATCGGCATGGGAATGGAGCAGGCCGAGGTCGCGGCCAGGCTCGCGGTCAGCCAGATCGATCCGGCCACGCTGGCAGCCCTGCAGCCGGGGGACGAGGGGTCGGAGAGCTATCAGACGATAGTCGAAAAGCTCCGCCATATGAAGGATGAGTGCGGCGTTAAGTATCTGTACACGCTGACCACGGACGGACAGCGCGTCTATTACGGGGTCGACACGGATGAGACCGATGGCGCGGGGGCCATCGGGGAGGAGTTTGAGGTCTCCTACGAAGAGCTGTCCGAGGTGTTTGCCGGCAGTACATACGCGCAGGATTATCTGGACTATACGGAGGACGGGGTGCTTTTAACCGTATATCAGCCCGTTTTCGATGACGCGGGACAGGTGGTGGCCGTGCTGGGAAGCGACTATGATGCCTCCGGCATCGCCGCGAGGCTTACGGGGACCAGAAACCGGATCCTTCAGATCGGGGGATCGGGTCTTGTGCTGGCGATCATCATCTTAAATCTTGTGATTTTGTCCACGACCAAAAGCATCCGCACCGTCAACCGGAAGATTTACGATCTGGTCCACAGCGAGGGGGACCTGACGCAGAGCATACAGATCCGCACGGGCGACGAGATGGAGGTTATGGCGGACAACATCAATGAGCTCCTGCGCTATATGCACGAGATCATGTCCCATATCTCCGAGGAGTCCGAGGAGCTGGAGGAGTCCTCCAAGGTGGTCGCCGGAGATATCCTGAACGTGGGGGATAATATCTCGGATGTGTCCTCCACAATGGAGCAGATGAGCGCGGCTATGGAGGAGACCACGGCTTCCCTGAATCAGGTCAACGATTCCATCGCCAGCGCCTATGAGCGCATCAACAGCATTTTCAAGACGGCGGAGCAGGGCAATGATTTTGCCACGGAGATTCAGGAGCGCGCAAAGGGTGTCCATAGAAACGCCGAGCAGGAG
Source organism: uncultured Acetatifactor sp. (assembly GCA_947631615.1). Lineage (GTDB taxonomy): Bacteria > Bacillota > Clostridia > Lachnospirales > Lachnospiraceae > Acetatifactor. Next base: position 2,702 of record CANRLX010000097.1, on the reverse strand, counting down.
AGGAAGGGCGCCGTCGATCTGACCAGGTCGATCACCGAGTCTGTGAACCAGAAGATCACCGAGTCCAAGTCCGTGGAGGAGATCAGCGAGCTGACAGAAAATATTATCACGATCACCGAGCAGACGAATCTGCTGGCGCTGAACGCCAGTATCGAGGCCGCAAGGGCCGGAGAGGCCGGAAGAGGTTTTGCGGTGGTTGCGACCGAGATCGGCAAGCTGGCCACCGATTCCGCGGAGGCTGCGGAGCGTATCCGGCAGGTCAGTGCGGCGGTGGTCACCGCTGTGGAGGAGCTGGCGGCCGAGGCGGAGAAGATGGTCCGTTTCGTGGACGAGAACGCGATGGAAGGGTATCGCAAGCTGTTGGACATGAGCGAGGATTACAATCGGGATGCGGAGAGTATGCACAGGACGATGGACTACTTCGCGCGGGAGACCGGTCAGCTTGAGGAGGCCGTAAATGTCATAAAGGAAGCTCTGGACGCCATCAATGTTGCGGTGGAAGAGAGCGCGAAGGGCGTGGTAAACGTGTCCGAAAATTCCTCCGATCTGACGCACAGCGTACAGGATATCGAGAAAAAGGCGGATGAGAATCTGCATATTGCGGAGATGCTGGATCAGGAGGTACACAAGTTCAAGCTGTAAGGGTGGAAAGTATTCTAAATAAAAAAGCGTTGAGATGCTGGAAAAAGAATTGAGGAGTTGGCGATGAAGGCGATTGGAGTGGTCACGGACAGCCACAGCGGTATTTTGCAGGAGGAGGCAAAGCGCCTGGGGATCAGAGTCCTGCCTATGCCCTTTTACTTTGATGATGAATGTTTCTATGAAAATGTGAATATCACCAGAGAGGAATTTTTCAAAAAGATTCGGGAGGGAGCAAATGTCACCACCTCTCAGCCTTCTCCCGCCAGTGTGTACGATATCTGGGATCAGGCGCTTGCGGAGTGTGAGAAGATCTTGTATATCCCGATCAGCAGCGGCATCAGCGGCTCCTGCATGACGGCCTCCTCTATGGCGGAGGAGGAGCCCTATGCGGGACGGGTGTTTGTGGTGGACAACGGGAGAGTCGCGACGCCCTTGCACCGCTCGGTTCTGGATGCGCTGGAGCTGATCGATCAGGGCTGTTCTGCGGAGGAGATCCAAAACAGGCTGGAGACGGCGCGGGCGGAAATGGTCATCTATGTGGGGGTAGACACCATGGAGTTTTTGAAGAAGGGCGGCAGAGTCAACTCCACCACGGCGCTTCTGGGAACGGTGCTGAATATCAAGCCGGTGCTCAAGTTCGATGTGGGCACTCTGGAGGTGTTCCAGAAATGCCGCGGAACGGTCAAGATGCGCCGCTGCATGATCGAGGCTATGAAGCACGATTTTGAGACGGTATTTCGGGAGAAGTACGAAAAAGGGGAGGTGTATCTCGTGGCGGCCTCCAGCTCCGACCCAGAGACCACAAGGAGCTGGGTGGAGGAAATCCGCGAGGCATTTCCTGGCATGGATGTCATGTGCGACGATCTCTCTCTCGGGGTGTCCTGTCATATCGGCCCCGGCGGTCTGGGGATCGGGTGCTCCTGCAAGCCCTGAGGAGCGCATGAGCACACGGCAGTTTGTAGCAGTTGATAGCAGAATTAAAAATAAGTCCCATAAAACTTTGAGAGAGTTTTATGGGACTTATTTTTTTGTATGATGGGATCAGAAACGGACACGGAAAGAGAAAAGGAGGAAACAGGGATGCGCAAAAAGCCAATAGGGAACGTTTTGTTTTATGGAATGACAGCGGCGCTCGTGCTCACCGCAGCGTTTATGGCCGTTATCACTGTGCACAGCCAGGAGAGGACCAGGGAGAGCGAGGCCGGTTACCGCAGGATGGAGCGGGAGTATGTGGAGGAGGCGAGAGCGTTTCTGGACGGAGTCGGCTGCAGGGACAGCGGGCTCACCCTCACCAGAGTGGTGGACGGGGAGGGAAACCGGACGTACACGCTCACGGTCCATCACAGGAGGATCGACCGGATGGAGCCCAGGGAGCGGGAGGAGCTTGCCGGGCAGCTTACGGCGCTTTCCTTTGGGGCGGAGGGATGCACCTTTACCTGTCATTTTCTTTTGACAGAATGACAAGAATCGCATGACTTTTTCGCGGGAATGGGGTATACTCATTTGTAGACCAAAGTACGATCCGGTATAGGTGATTGCGAAGCTCCTTTTTGGGAGAAAACCGTGTGCGATCCAGACAAGATCGCGCACAGGGCATTATAGAGCCGCCGGTACTTATGCGCCGTATTCTGGCGCATTAGGTACCGCTGCGAGCGATATATAGCGAAAGCGTGCCCTGTGGCGACTTGTCTGGGATGCACACGGAGGCTTCAAAGAAAGTTTGTTTCGCAGGCGCCTAACGATCCTGTATTTGGAAAGGAGTCCGCAAATGACATTTATTCCCAAACCTCATGAAATATATAAACATTTTAAAGGGAACCTGTATCAGATAGTGACTCTCGCAGAACATTCCGAGACCGGAGAGGAGCTGGTGATCTACCAGGCGATGTACGGGGATTTCAAGATCTACGCGAGACCCCTCGCTATGTTTACCAGCAGAGTGGACAGAGAGAAATATCCGGATGTGGAGCAGGAGTTTCGGTTTGCGCTCCAGGGGCCTGACAGTGAACGCCAGAAGAGAGAGGAAGCGTCTCCTTCGGCGCAGCCAACAGACCAAAAGG